>DLOX01000164.1 GCA_002478575.1 Sphingomonadales bacterium UBA7473
GGCCTCTGACGCGCACCGCAGAACTGGCGCGGGTTGTTCGCAAAGCTGTCGGCTGGCGTGAGGGCGATAAAAAGGATCCAGCGACGCGCACCTTCCAAGCGGTTCGCATCCATGTGAACCGGGAATTGGAAGAGCTTGAAGCGGGGCTTGATGCCGCTGAGCAGATTTTGAAACCCGGCGGTCGATTGGCGGTGGTCACCTTTCACAGCCTCGAAGACCGGATCGTGAAGGCTTTCCTTCGTGATCGCTGCGGCAATGCGCCTTCGGGGTCTCGCCATCTGCCGGTGCAATCAAAGGCCAAACAGCCCAGTTTTGAACGCCCTTCAAAGCCCATTCGCCCCAGTGATGCTGAATTGGCGCGCAATCCCCGTGCCCGCTCAGCCACTTTGCGCTTCGCGCATCGCACCTCTCAACCCGCCTGGTCTTCAAAGGAAAGCACATGATTGCTCAACGCTTCAAATCTGTCGCCTGGGTGGCTGGCGTCGCGCTGGCTGCGACGTTGCTCTATATCATCTCGCTTCAAGTCGCGACGGAACGCGGTCGGCTTGAACAGATTGACATGCAGATTTCCGAAACAAAGCGCGATATTCGTCAGCTGCAAACCGAGTTCGGAACCCGCGCCTCGCTGCGGCAGTTGGAGCGTTGGAATGGCGAAGCGCTTGCGCTCGCTGCCCCTTCCGCTGAGCAATATTTGCCTGGAGAAGCAGCCATTTCTGACATTGATCAAGCGAAACTCGGCGACGCGACGGCCGCGCCTCCGCCGATGATGGCAGCGGTCATGATGCCACAGCCAGTGCAAGAGGTTGTCGTTGCTGAGGCGGCGAAGGAAAAGCCATTGATCGCAGCGATCTTGCCTTCCAAAAAGCCGGAGCCGCGCCTTTCAGCCTCTGACAAGGCCGTGCAAACGGCGATTGCTGGCCCCAAACAAAAGCCCAAGGAAGTAAAAGTCGCCGCTGTAATGCCTGAAAGGAAAAGCCTGATCGCTGGTCAATCTTTGGCTTCCATCAAGGCCGCAGCAAAAGCGGAAAGTAGCCAATCCCGATGACGACACTTGTCGCTAGGCCGCAACGCGCAAGGGGAGCAGGCCGCCGCCAGATGAACCTAGCGATGGCGCATCAGCGGCTCATGCTGCTGTTGTTGCTTATGGCGGCAGGCGTGACCTTAATCGTTGGGCGCTTGATCTGGATCGGCATCGATGTGCAGATCAATCCCAAGGCTCAGCCGGTGATCGATATGCTGGCATCGCGCGGTGACATTGTGGATCGCAACGGCCAAGTTTTGGCGCGCACCATTGATGCCTGGTCCGTCGGCGTGCATCCCAACAAGCTGTTGAGCGACGCCGATGATCTGGCCGTTCAGCTCAATCGCTTGATGCCAGAGCGGACCATTGATCAATATCGCGAAATTCTGAAGTCGAACAAAAGCTTCACTTATCTTCGCCGCCGCGCCATGCCTGAGCTGGTTGCTCAAGTGAATGCGCTCGGTGAGCCGGCCATGGCCTTTGATCGCGAGCCGGAGCGGCTATATCCACAAGTCACGCTGGCGGCTCATGCGGTGGGCTTCACCGATTTTGATGGCAAAGGCGTGATGGGGATGGAGCGCGTGCTCCAAGACCGGTTGATTAGCCGCGATGGCAAAGCACCGCCAGTTGCGCTTTCCATCGATATGCGCGTGCAAGCGACGATGGAAAGCGAATTGGCCGCGGCCATGGCGGACTTGCGGGCCATTGGCGCGACGGGCCTAGTGCTTGATGTCGATACAGGCGAGCTGGTGGCGATGGTGTCGCTTCCCGTCTTTAATCCCAACAAGAGTGGCGAAGCGCACCCTGAAGCGCTGCGCAACAATGTGACGCAAAGCGTGTACGAGCTTGGCTCTACCTTTAAAGTGCTAACCATGGCCAATGCCATCGAAAGTGGCGTCGTCACCGATATCGCCCGGCGCTATGATGCGACTTCGCCCATCTCGGTCGGGCCGTTCAAAATCAAGGATGATCATCCGCAAAACCGCTGGTTGAATGTGCCGGAATCGCTGGTTCATTCCTCCAACATTGTGACCGCTCGCGTTGCGGATGCATTGGGCCGGGAACGGTCCGAAGCCTTTTTCAAGAAGCTGCATTTCGGCGATCCTGTCGGGCTGGAGCTGAAAGAGCGGGGACGCACGCTTTGGCCATCAAGCTGGGGTCGCGCCTCCAACATGACCATTGCTTACGGCCATGGCATGGCCGTCACGCCGCTTCATTTGGCCTCTGCCTATGCTGCCATGATCAATGGCGGGATCATGCGGCCAGCCACATTGTTGAAAGTTGAACCGGGAAGGCAAGTTCCCGGAGAGCGGGTCATTTCTGAACGCACCAGCGGCTTGATGCGGCAGATGATCCGCTTGATCGTGACAGATGGCACCGGCCGCAATGCAGAGGCCGAAGGTTTCCGGGTCGGGGGCAAGACAGGGACAGCCGAGAAGCCCGGCGTTGGCGGCTATTCAAAGACAGTGAACGTGTCGACCTTCGCAGGTGCTTTCCCGATGGACAAGCCCCGCTATGTGGTGATCGCAATGCTCGATGCTCCAAAGGGCAGCGCCAAATCGTCTGGCCAAACGACGGCGGCCTATACGGCGGCTCCCGTTGTCTCCCGCGTGATTGCACGTGCCGGGCCGCTGCTGGGCGTTTATCCTGATATGAACAAGGATGTGGATGTGTCGGCTATGAAGCCGCTCCTTTGGAAAGCGCCGGGGGATAGAGATTGAAACTGTCTGACCTCATTCCCGGAGCGCCCGAAACAGCCATCACGGGCTTTGTGATTGATGATCGCAAAGTGGCTGAAGGCACGATCTTTGGAGCCTTTCCCGGTTCGCGCTTCAATGGGGAGGATTTTATCGCGAAAGCCGTTGCGTCCGGAGCCATCGCCATTGTTGCTCGGGCTGAGGCCAAAGTCGAAGGCGCATTCCATATTGTGAGCGAAAACCCTCGGCAGCGCTTTGCAGAGCTTGCAGCGCAATATTTCGCGCCCTTTCCTGAGACCTTGGCCGCCGTTACCGGCACCAATGGGAAGACGTCCACCGTTGAGCTGGCCCGTCAGATTTGGCGCATGTTGGGCCTCCATTCGGCATCGATTGGAACGCTCGGCATCACCACGGCCGACGAACAAGTGGTGACAGGCCTGACGACGCCCGATGTTGCGACTTTCCTTTCTAATCTTGCCGGGTTGAAGCGGGAAGGCGTCAGCCATGTCGCCTTTGAGGCCTCAAGCCATGGCCTCGATCAATATCGGGTGGGCGGGATCAAAGTCCAAGCCGCAGCCTTCACCAATTTGAGCCGCGATCATCTCGATTATCATGGCACGATGCAGGAGTATTTCGCGGCCAAGATGCGGATCTTCTCAGAGCTGCTGGCCGATGATGGCACGGCTGTCATCTGGGCCGATGATGAGTGGTCGGATCAGGCGATGGCCTTTGCGAAGGGGCAGGGACGCAAGCTCTTCACCGTTGGCCAGAAGGGCGAGCACCTGAAGCTTGTTGAGCGGAGCGTCACGCATCTGGGGCAGACATTGGTCGTTGAGGCGGACGGCAAAGCGCATAAAATCACTTTGCCATTGATTGGTGCTTATCAAGTGGCGAACGCTCTCACAGCGGCAGGCTTGGTGATTGGTGGCGGAGCGGATGTTGCCGCGACTCTTGCTGCGATGGCGCGGGTCCAAGGCGTGAAAGGGCGGCTCGAGCGTGCGGTCATCACAAAGTCCGGCGCGCCCGTTTATGTCGACTATGCCCATACTCCTGATGCGCTGGAGGCTGCGATTGCGGCGCTTCGTCCGCATACCGAAGGGCGCATCATCCTGGTCTTTGGTGCGGGCGGCGACCGCGATACGGGCAAGCGTCCGCTGATGGGTGAAGTTGCTGCTCGCGATTCCGATGTGGCGATCATCACGGATGATAATCCTCGCAGCGAAGACCCTGAGAGCATTCGCGCGGCGATTGCTGCCGCTGCGCCTGCTGCGCTGAACATTGGTGATCGCCGTGCGGCCATCGCGGCAGCTGTCGCCGAAGCCAAGGCAGGGGACATTGTTCTGGTTGCTGGCAAAGGCCATGAGACTGGCCAGGAGATAAACGGCATCAAACTGCCCTTCAGCGATGTTGAAGTTGCCCGAGAGGTGGCCGCATGAGCTCGCTTTGGACGTCTGACGAAATCGCAGCAGCAACGGGCGGGGTCGCGTCGGCACCATTCGAGATTGACGCGGTCACCTTCGATTCCCGCGAAGTTGAACCCGGCAGCTTGTTCATTGCGTTGAAGGGTGAAGCGACCGATGGGCATCGCTTTATCGATGGTGCCGTCGCCAAAGGTGCCGGTGGTCTGCTGGTGAGTGAAGAGGCCGCAGCGCCAAATGTTCGCGTCGCTAACACGATGGCGGCCTTGGAAGCACTTGGCCGAGCATCTCGCGCTCGTACCGAGGCCACCGTCATTGGCGTCACCGGCTCGGTTGGTAAAACTGGCACAAAGGAAGCGTTGGCTGCCTGCCTCGCCCGCGCCAACAAGGGGCCAGTTCATCGCTCGGTCAAAAGCTACAACAATCATACGGGCGTGCCTTTGTCGCTGGCGCGCATGCCCCGTGAAAGCCACTTTGCTGTGCTTGAAATGGGGATGAACCATGCAGGCGAAATCCGCGCGCTGGCCGCTATGGTTCGGCCGCATGTCGCGCTGATAACCGCAATTGCGCCAGCGCATATTGAAAATCTCGGCAGTCTCGAAGGCATTGCCGATGCAAAGGCGGAGATTTTTGAGGGGCTCGAACTCGGCGGGACGGCCATCATCCCCTATGACAGCCCCTACTGCGGTCGCCTCGCCGAAGCGGCCAAGGCTGTGGGTGCCGCACACATTATCACCTTTGGGCGCGGCGAAGGAGCGGATGTCCACCCCATTGAACTGATGCCCGTTGCCGATGGCACCCAGATCATGGCGCAATTGCCCGGCGCCCAATTGTCTTTCACCTTGGCTTATGAAGGCGATCATTGGATTTCCAACGCCATGGGCATTTTGGCTGCCGTCCAAGCCGCTGGCGGCGACTTGG
>DLOX01000003.1:0-4165 GCA_002478575.1 Sphingomonadales bacterium UBA7473
AATGGGCTCATAAACAACAAGGTTTGCACCATGCTGTTCGCTGAAGGAGAAATCCTTGAGGGCCGCCATCGTGCCCATGAAACCGCCGATGCCAGCGCCAACCTGCGCCATTTGCGCGAAGGACACAGGCGCGCCCATTTCATTGGCCATAGATTTGGCCAAATCTTCGCCACGTTTCTTATATTCTTCGACAATGCGGCCCATCAAAGCCAACCGCTCTTCGCGGGTCGTTTGGCTGAAGGTTTTGAAGGCTTCCTTGGCTGCCGCGACCGCAGCGTCCACATCGGCCTTCGTGCCAAGCGTAATTTCCGTGCAAGGCTCTTCTGTTGAAGGAGAGATGACGAGGTGGCGCGTGCCCCCGATGCTGTCGACCCACTGGCCGTTGATATAATGCTTTAGATAGCTGTCCATAGTCTCTCTCCTGTATGAGTCGTATTGCTGACGATAGGTTTTGATGTGGGACTTTTTCGCGACACGTCAAGCTCACGAATATGACATGGGCTTAGCACTTCTCGCTGCACGGCCTAAGGACCACTGACTTTACGTCTTGTGTCCATCCAAGATCACTATAAACTATGCGCATGAATATCCAACGCAACCTCCGCGGCTCGAACAGACGTGCGGCCAATGTGACGCTCAGTTCGGCGTTGCTTGATGAAGCGAAGCAACTCGGCATCAATATCTCACAAGCCTGCGAACAGGGCTTAGCAGCGGAGCTTGCCGCCGTACGTAAGGCAAGATGGCAAGAGGAAAACGGCGCAGCCATTGAAGAATGGAACAATTGGGTCGACCAAAATGGGCTTCCGCTTGCTCGCTATCGTCAGTTCTAATGGCGAAGTACGACGTCTATCGGTTGCCGTTTGGCGAATATGTCGTCGACTGCCAAGCCGACCTGTTGGAGGATCTTTTGCGCACGCGCTTCGTCGCCCCTCTTCTCCCCGCAAAAGACGTGCCGAGGCAGATAGCTAGGCTCCATCCTGCTTTTGAGATTGAGAGTGTGCCGATGGTTATGGCAACTCATCTTGCCGCAACTGTTCCGATGGCGGAATTGGGGCAACCAATCCTATCCTTGCGCGAGCATGAGATGGCGATTGATCATGCCCTCGATATGCTGATTACCGGCGTTTAGTCGGCTAGCGCTTCTCCCGCGAAAGCCTCGTCATCAGAATCGCAGCACGTTTGGCTTGGCGTTTCATGCTGTTCAGGTCGACTGTTTCCCCCGGCGCATGATCGCCTCGGCTTGATGGGCCAAGGCCGACAAGACCATCTACATCAGTTGCGACAAAGCTGATATCCCCTGCCCCGCGCCGCAGGGGATCGAGCGGCTCCATTTGAGGCAAGGCAAGGTCTTTGTTCACAACGTTCAATCGAGCAAGCAGTGCGCGGTTGCTGTCGGTCGGCGCCATCGCGGGATAGCTGCCGCCTTCGAAACGCAGTTCGGATGTTGTGCCGGGGGAATTCTCGGCAGCAATAGCCTTCATCTTTGCGCGCACGCGGGTCGATTGCTCTTCCGACAGCGTCCTGAAATCGCCGCGCGCAAAGCCGTAGGCCGGGATGATGTTGGACTTGCCCTTGGCCGTTGTCCGGATGCCTTGATTGTCGACCTCCAATTCTTGGCCTCCTGAGATCAGCCCGACATTGAAGGTCAAGTTCGCCTCCGGCAATTCCGTGCGGAAACGGTGGATGATCCGCGCAAGTTCAAACACTGCGCCATCGCCTGATGATGGATTAAAAATGCCTGAGCTATGGCCCGTTTTGCCGGTCGTCATCAACGCCCAGGTGTTGGAGGATCGGCGCGCGATGCTCCCCATATCCTTGCCGTCCTGGATGGACAGGCCTTCAAAATCGAGTGCAGCATCACTTCGCTTGCCCGCCTCAATCAGATCAGCCCGCGCCGCCTCGATGGGGTCGCCCGCATCCTCTTCATCGCCTGTCATATGGATTTCGATATTGGCATCTTTGAGCGTGCCTGCCGCTTTCATCGCGCGAAGAGCAGACAGCAGGACGACCATGCCGCCCTTATTGTCGCCTGCTCCTGGCCCCTCCCCTTCATCTTTGCCGTCCGAAATGCGGCGTGTGAATTTCTGAAAAGGACTGTCTGGTTCAAACACAGTGTCGAGATGCGCAATCAGCAAGAGCCTCTTCGTGCCGGGCTTGCCGGCCTTCCTCGCGATCAAATGCCCCGCCCGCTTCGCTTGCGGCATTGGTTTCCAGATCACAGTGAAACCCAATGGCTCTAACTCGGCGCGCATCATCTTGCCGATAATCTCAACGCCCGCAAAGTTCATTGATCCGCTATTCTGGTTTACCAACCGCTCAAGCAGCGCCACATGCCGTTCATATTCAGCATCAACGGTCGCAACCATTTTACGCTCTGCGGGCGAAAGTTGAGCAGCAGCGGGCGTGGCGAGCAAGGTAGCGGCGATGGCGAGGGCAAATGTCTTCATGAGCCACTCTCTGCCAAGTCCAGGCGTGAAGGGGAAGACCTGATGTTTCTCCCCCTATATTCTTCACGCCTTCAAGCTGCTTCAGCAACAATCCGCATCGGATGTCTCGCGAATACTGGGTCCGGCAATGCTTTTGGCCGCTTCACGGCTGCTTCGGTGCCAGCAATGTGCCTTTCCAACATGTCAAAAATCTCAGAATCTTCCTCCATATCGAATTTCCGAGCGAATAAATCTGTGCTCAGCATAAGCTCCGCTCCATCGGCCTTCGTATAAGTTCGCGGCCGCAGTTTAATCTCTCCATCCGGCACCCAGTCAATCGAACGCAAGTCATCATTGATGATCCGCCCAGCCTTGAAGCCGTTCATCATAACCGTTTGGAAGAAGCCTTCATCGGCGATGAAGCTGCGGCGATAAAAACTCTTAAAGCGATCCGCCAAAGGATCTTCACAGACAAATTCGCAAAAGCGGCGACTGACGATTTTCCATTGAGTCCCAATATAAGGCGTTGCGCCCTTTAGAAAACGGCGGGGGATGTGCGTGCGGAAGATGCGCTGAAAGGCTTCAATGAACCAGCTGTCGACACGGTTCATTGTATCCGGGCGGACTTGGGCTTGATCGGCAAAGCGGATGAATTGCGTGTCGCGGTGGCAGGCCAGAAATGCTCGGATATGCTCTTGCGATTTCAACGGGAAGTCTTGCCCGGATAGATTGATGAAGTAACGCCAATTGGCCCCCATCTTCAGCAGTTGCGACATGCCGCGCAGCTCTGCGTCAACAAGGCTATAGCCGCCCCACAAGGCGCGCCGCGATGGCAGCATTTCAACGCCCTGATAAGGCGCAAGAAAGGACTTAATGTCAGCGGCCAGTTCTGGACCAGAGCTTTTGTCGACATGAATGAGATAATGGTTCCCCGGCATGTAAATGGCCCGGAAGAGCCGCTTAAACTGTTCAGGAAAGAGGTGAACAAGAAGGAAATAGGCGATCATAAGGGCAGACTCCTAAAGCCCGCTGGTGCCCAGTCAGATAGGCAGCAAACGGCATCGCCCCGGACGTCCATGGCAGACATCCTGAAAAAGCAGATTAAGCGTGGTGAAGCAGGCGAACAAAGGTCCAAAAGGGCGGACTGGCCATGCTGACTCTGTAAATATGGGTATGGAGCAGAGGTTTTTCAAGGGGATGCGAAAAAGGCCCGACAGTTTCCTGCCGGGCCTTTTATCTCAACGGTCACCCCGGACTTGATCCGGGGTCCATGCCTCACTGCCTTATCCTGCTCGCTTTCTGGAAAACGAGGCATGGATTCCGGGTCAAGCCCGGGGTGACAGTTGAGTTATTCTACTGAAACTCAACCAACCCGCGACGCGGCTTGGGCAGAGCTTTATTCCCCAACCCCCTCACACCCATCCTTACCCGCTGCCCCTCAAGAATCACTGCCCGCGCCACGACAGTCACTCTCGCTGAGAGAGCGGGTGCAGCAGCAGGCGCGGACGCCGCAATGATCATCGGAAGAAAAGCCAACATTCATGATGTTAAGACTTTCTTAACCCTAAAGCTCAAGGCCAGAACAAGGTTAAGGCCGCAATTCCCACGAATGTCTCAAACAGAGCCATTGCACTTGCCAAATCTCAATGCTAGGGGCGCTCGCCTTACCAGCACGTGGGTGACCACGCGATGCAGGCTGTGCGGCCATGGCGGAACTGGTAGACGCGCAACGTTGAGGT
>DLOX01000003.1:4260-51036 GCA_002478575.1 Sphingomonadales bacterium UBA7473
TCGAGTCTTCTTGGCCGCACCAGTTCTCTATGTTCTAGGATGAAATCCGCCGTCACCCCGGACTTGATCCGGGGTCCATGCCTCCATGTTCAATCTGGCTTGTATGCTGCAAAACGAGGCATGGATTCCGGGTCAAGCCCGGAATGACGACGGTGCTACGGCCCCTGACCCTGCGCGGTCCTTACCGCCGCGGGCCGAACCGCAACTGCGCCTAGCCGGCCCATCGGTTGACTGCCATCAATCTCAACCCGACCGGAAAGCATCGTCTCAATCCGGACCGCATCAGCTGATGCTTTGGAGACGCGGATGCTATATTTGCCGTAGGGCACTTTTTCAAAGAGGAAGAAGCCATCGAAATCGGTGCGCGTGCGGGAGACAACGCGGCCGGTTCCATCGAACAGCTCCAGATCCACCCCTTCGATGCCGGTGCCGCTTTCGCGGACCAATGTGCCTTCGACTTCGCCAGCACCCTTTAGGGCCAGTTCAACCGTCGCTGACACGCCAGGGCGCGGGGTTACCACCACACCGGGTCCAGCGGGCTGCACGAAGGGATCGGGCAAAGAGCCTGCATCAATGCCAATAAGCTGCGCTGAGAAGACCGGCAGCTCATCAATCAGCACTTCGCCATTGGCATCGGTCAAATTTCGGACCGGTGCGGTGCCTGCCGCAAGCTGAATATCCTTCTCCCAAGGCTCATCGGCTTGGCGGATGCCATCGCTATTCACATCGCGGTAGACGCGGGCCAACACTTGGCCTTGGGCGGCAAGACGGTCCGACGTCACGCGCCAGCCTTTGCCTTTGCGGGGATCAGGACCAAAACTAAACGCCAGATTGAGGCCCGCGGCGACAGCACCATCGGTTGCGCCTTCCAGCTGGGCAGTCACTGCGACCTTATCAAAGTGGCGAACATAGCCAATCGCGCCACGACCGCGCTTCAACCCGCGATCATAGCCCAGTTCCGCCCGCCATGTGGCAATCCGATCCACATCACCCTTGCCAGACCATTCTGCGGTGACATTGGCGCCTTCAAAGCGCGGCCCGCCAGACAAGCGGAATCGCGTTTCGCCACGCACGCGCACGCGCCCAAAGCGGCCATTGATGAGGAATCGACTATCGAGCTGATCGGGAGGGTCAGGACCAACGGGACGGCGATTGCGTTGCCAATCCAACTCACCGGTAATATAGTACCGTCCAAATGTAGTCGACATGCGGCCCGAGAGATTAAGGCTGGTTTCGCCTTGGCTCCGCTCGGTCAACCGCGCCTCTATATGCGTTGGAACCGTCAAACGGCCCAATTTTACGCTATGATCCAGCGAAACCGCATGTTGGCCACGTATGGATCGATCAAATCGGTCTGATCGATAGTCATTCCAAGCCTTTTCGGACGCAAGGCTCACATAGCTGTCGCCGAATTGACCCAGCATTTGGAATTGCGCAGCAAAGCCTCCCCGGAAGTCCGAAGAGGCACCCACTTCTACCAATGTTGGCCCGATGGCGCGGCGAATTGCTGCTTCAGCAAAGTTGCGCCGCCCAACTTCTTTCAGGCCCAGGCTGTGCATCGCCAGCATGACCGAGGTTTTGGTGTTCAATCCTCGCTCTACGCCAACGGTGCCGCGCCAACGGCCCGTGCCGATCGGCGGCCCTCGGCCCAGCCCCACGAGATCGCGACCATCCTGATTAAAGCCCGCCCAATAATAGGCAGTGCGCGGCGGGATGGAATCCTGCCCCACAGGAACTTGTTTTTCTTCACGCCGGATCTGACCTTGCGGCCCATAGAGCACAACCTCAAACCGGTTTTGCCCATAAAGCAAAGGCACATCCAGAAATTCATAGCGGCCATCAGAGCGATCAACCGCAACCGCCATCAGCTGATCATTGCGATAAAGTTCCGCATCCCAACCCAAGGGCAATTCGCCCCTGAAATCGGTGCTAGCAAAGCTATCGGGCCGCTCAATCGGGCGATTGGTGACCATCGCGCCGCGACCTGAGGTGGATTTGGCGACAAGTGTGGTCGCAAAGCCCGAAACATCGCCGGCCGCGACTTGCGTCGCTTTCAACGGGCCAAGCAAGCCGCCTTCGGGATCATTGCGATAGGCCTTGACCCTCAAGCTATTAGGCACGCCTCGACGGTCTGAACCTAAGCGCGCATCATAAGCGACCGGACCAACTTCCCCCGCCGCGAAAAGATCATAGCTGACGTCAAGGCGTTTTTGGCCGTTGGATTGCTTCAAGCCGCCGAGTGAAACCACGGCATCGAAGGATGGAACCTTGATTCCGCGATAGGGCGCACTGCTGTTGGGTAGATTTTTGAGATCAAATTGGGCGACCGGCCGAATTTTGGCGGCGCGCGCTTTGCGCTCCATCGCCATTTCCACAGGGAGCCGGGTATCCGCCTTGATGATCAACAGCGCATTGGACACATCGGGCTTCAGCTGCACGCCAAGCCAGCTCGACAGCCGTGCAGCGGAGACGCACCAGCCTTCGGGCGTGTCATAAACGTCACCAGAGCGCAGCGCTTCTGATTTGTTCATGATTTGTACTTTAGAAGCTTCTCGATCAAGCACGAAGGTGCGGCTTTCGTTGAAAGCCCAGCCGGTTGCGCGGCGCAACTTCTTGTCGAGACGGATCGGCACATCAAGCGCCATGATCATATCAGCGAGATCAACGCACACGCCTTGGGGGGTTTGATAGCCCCGTACGCCATCGCCCAATCGATATTGCGATAAGCGCACATCGAAGAGCAGCGCATCATCATCGCTTGCTTGCCAGCTATTGCCTTCGCCACCGCTTGTTGCAGGCGCAGCAAAGCCCTCGCCAGCGGAGACGGTAGCAAGGGCTAATGCTGTACCAGCCAAAGAGATTAAGCGGCGCATGGCGCGATGCGTTTCGGCTCTAAGCCTTTGATTTCTTTACCGAAGAACCGTTTTCAGTTCGGCGATGACCTTGCTTCCTGCATCGCTTTCTTCGACATATTGGATCGTCACAGGCCCCTTGAGAGCCACAGCCAATTCTGGCGGCATATCAAGATTGACCTTCCGCTCGGTCACTTCAGGATAAACGGCGACGCCCTTTGCTTCATAGGCGGGTTTCGATTCTCCAGCCTTCAGCACTCGGATCGTGCCATAGGTTGATCGGGTCCCGGTCCGTGCCAAAGTGAGGTTCAGCATGCTGCTGTCTTCAGTCGTCACGATTTGCGCATTGGACATGCTTGCTGTGGCTGACAAATTGCCCTGGCGAACGATGACGGGAATGGTGACGCCGTAGATGGGGGTCAACGCAATGGATAGGTTTTGCTGATCATCAGGCTTTTCAGTGACGGCCTTTGCTTCGGGAATGGCCCGGAACAGCATATGGGCGCGATATTCACCGTCTGCCAGGCCTTGCGGCGCTCGAATGCCGATGCGGATTGCTTGCGGCTGATTGGGCAGAAGGGTGATCCGGCGCGGCGCATAAGAAATGATCGCAACCGATTTCGTCTCAACCTCATTGGCCGCGGTCGGCTCAACATCGTCCAGAACCCCTTCAGGCGTCATCCGCCGAAGCTCAAGCGAAACGCGGTAAGTGGCCGGTTCGGCACCAATATTGTTGAGAATGACTTCGGTTCCGCGCGCGCCATCGAGCACAATGCGCGTTGGCGCAACCAGCAAGTCACCGGTGGCGGCCTGAGCTGTTGCCCCAAAAAGCGCCGGAACAAGCGCGAAAAGCCGGATGAACCGCATCCCAAATCCTCCTGAAGAGGCAAATCGCCCCATATAGGAGGAAGATACATCCGACATGGTTGATATTTTGCTAAGCATGGCAGGATCAAAAAAGCCCATCAGCCAGAATAGAAAAGGGACTCGCCGGCGCACCAGCGAGTCCCCTGTTCGTTACCAGTTTGGCCGATTGGGCTTACTGATAGTTTACGGTCACGTTGAACGTGCCTTGATATCCACCGGCAGCTTGCGTGTTCGCTACGGTCAAAATGCCGCCAGCTGTAAAGGTCGCTCCGCCCGTTGCGCTCAGAGTTGCCGTCGGTACGCTCGTTGACAGCGTAGCTGACATAGAAGCACCACCAGCAGTTGGCGTGACGCGGTTCAAAGTCACCGATGGATCAATCGAAATGCCAACCAGCTGGTTTGGAGCACCAGCGATGGTGAACGCTGCAGACTTTGCAGATGCCGAGCAAACGAGGCCCGAACCGCAAGTGCGGTTGTCGGTGTTGCCAACGGTCACGGTGCCGCCGCTGGTGCCAATGGCGATCGTGCCGAAATCAAGATCAAAATCCTTGGTAACGGAAACTTGCGTCAGAATGTTTGCAGAAGCCGTTGCAGAAGCCGTTGCAGCTTGAGCAGTTGTGCCAGCAAAGGCAGCGGCAGCGAATACGGAGCCGACGAGCGCGGCCTTGAAAGTACGAATGGTCATCTAAATGGTCCCCTAGAACAAAACTTCAGTCCCGAACGGTGACTTTTCCCCCGTTCTGGACCCCCTTCTGTCCGAAATGGTTTCACATAATGCTGACACTCAAAGTTAACGCGCTGTTTGGATTCGGCGGGCAATCACTCATAATCGACGGAAATCGGCACTGATCCGCGCACAGTGCCGGATATTGCCGCATTAACAACCAAGCGGCCGCCGAACGAAAAGCTCAAACGACCGTTCGAATCGAATCGGGGTTGCGCAGGCGCATCTGTCTCCAAATCCACCACTTCGGCTTGCCCGCCATGGGCGGAACGCAAGGTAACACGGTGCGGTAAGCTGATCCGGACGGGCGCAAGGGGTTGGCCCGTAACTCTCACCGTGCCGCGCAAAGCCATTCCGCCGAGATCCGCCAATCCTCCGATCACACGCCGTTGGCCGGATTTGGGATCAAGCACAACCGAACCGGAAGGAGCGGTTTTCGCAACGCGGCTAAAATCCAATGCCGATTCTATTTCGATCCGAATCGGAAGGCGCGGTTCCGCTGGCTCTGCTTTGGTGGTGGGCGCATCGCAAAGCAGACAGGGTGGTTCAGCAACCAGTGGCGCGGGAATCCCGGCCAAGAACAAGGCGATACACACGCGGTTCATAGCCCAAGTCTATAATGACGGCCTCTCAACAATCTGTTAACCAGCATGCAAGGGTCGCTGCTTTGCCTTGCGCCCCATTGGAACCCTGTGTGACTCAAACCATCCCGCGCATTGCCGCCATTGGCACCGCAAACCCAAATCACGATATTCACAACGCCTTCATTGAATGGGCCGGAGCGCAACTGAAGGACCGGCGAGAGAAAGCGATTTTCAACCGTATGGCGAGCCGCAGCGGCATAGATCATCGCTGGTCTGTGCTTCCCCCTACAGCAGAAGGCGGATCGCCTGTTGCACCCGGTGGATTTTACGCCACCGATCCGCTTCCGCCGACATCGAGCCGAATGCAGCTTTATGGCGAGCGCGCGCCTGACCTAGCTATGGACGCGATTGCCGCGCTTGACGCTGACTTATCAGGCATCACGCATTTGGTGGTGGCGAGCTGCACAGGCTTTGTCGCGCCGGGGATTGATCAAATCTTGGCGAAGCGGCTCGGCCTCTCGGGATCCGTCGAGCGGCTGCTTATCGGGTTTATGGGATGCTATGCCGGGGTAACGGCGCTGCGCACCGCTGGGCATATTGTTCGCTCTCAACCTGAGGCACGGGTGCTGGTCGTAACGGTTGAGCTTTCAACACTCCATCTTCAGCCGGTCGACGCGCTGGAGCCTTTGCTGGCGATGCTCCATTTTGGCGATGGTGCGGCGGCGGCGCTGGTCACGGGTGAAGGCGCTGGCTTGGGCCTTGGCCAATCCATTGTGGCGACGCTCCCTGATTCAGAAGCACTCATCCAATGGCATATTGGCGATACCGGCTTCGCGATGCACTTGTCGGGCGCGGTTCCCGGACGGATTGAAGCTGCCCTTAAAGAGCCAGAGATGAGGGCCTTGCTCACGGGTAACGAAACCATCGAAGGCTGGGCGGTTCACGCAGGCGGGCGAACAATCCTTGATGCAGTCGAAGCAGGCTTGGACCTTCCCAAAGATGCTCTTGCCCCCTCCCGGCAAGTGCTGGCTGACTTTGGCAATATGTCGTCTGCGACATTGCTCTTCGCTTTGAAGGCCTTGATGGCGAACAAGCCGAAGCGTGGCGTGGCGCTGGCCTTCGGTCCGGGCTTGGCGGCCGAAGGGCTTCGGCTCCATTGGGTCGATGATGCTCGCTAAGCGCTCCCTTCAAGAAGAGCAGATGGACGCGGCAGAGCTTGACCCCGTGGTCTATGCCAGCGTCCTCAAAGACCTCGCCAAGGTCAATCGGATCACAATGGCGCACCGCGCTACCTTGGGATTCCTTGATAAGGTTTTTGCGCACAACCCCGGCAAGACCATCCGCATCTTAGATGTCGGTTTTGGCGAAGGCGATCTGCTGCGAAATATTGCCCGCCATGCCACAAAGCGCGGCGGGACCGTCGCGCTGACCGGAATTGATCTCAACCCCAAAAGCATAGCCGCGGCCAAGGCTTCGACACCGGAGGCGATGAACATCCGCTATCTGGCAGGGGACTATGCCGATCTGGCAGGTGAAGGCTGGGATGTGATCCTTTCCAGCCTTGTCGTCCATCATATGAGCCATGATCAGCTCATCCTATTCTTGCGCTTCATGGAGCATGAAGGGCGGATGGGCTGGCATATCAATGATCTGCACCGCCATGGCTTTGCTTATTTTGGCTATCCTTTGCTTGCCCGGATCATGGGATGGCACCGGATTGTCCGCGAAGATGGGCAACTCTCTATCGCTCGATCTTATCGCCCTGCCGAATGGCCCCCTTTGCTTGCCGAAGCAGGCATCAACGAGGCCCGCGCCGTCCGCATTTTCCCGTTCCGGCTATGCGTCGAACGTCTCCGCTAATCCTTGGCGCAGGTCCGGCTGGGACAGCGGCCGCGATCCGACTGGCGCAGGGTGGTGCACAACCGCTCATCCTTGAAGCGCAGGTCGAAAAGGGTGACGCCATCTGCGGCGGTTTTATCAGTTGGCGGACGATCCAATCCTTGGAAGCGCTGGGACTTGCGGCGGATGATCTGCCCGGCCATCCCGTTTCTCGCGTCACACTTTTCTGCGGGAACTCCGTCGGAGAAACGCCTCTGCCCGCGCAAGCCATGGGCATTTCACGCTACCTGTTAGATCGAATGTTGATTGACCGCGCGGTTTCGGCTGGCGCCGGTATCGAAATGGGGGTCGCGGCCAAGGCGCTTCATGAGGATGGAAGCCTGTCCCTCAAAGACGGCACAACCCTGGCGCCTGAAAGCCTGTTCGTCGCGACCGGCAAGCATGATCTGCGCGGATTGGGCAGAGGGCGTTTTGACGATCCAGCCGTTGGCATCCGCGTGCGCCTTTCTCCTCACGCGACCCTAGGCCGTTTGGTTGGCGGTGCCATTGAGCTGCACTTGTTTGAAGGCGGCTATGCGGGGTTGATGCTGCAAGAGGATGGCAGCGGCAATCTCTGCATGGCGGTCCGCAAATCACGATTGGCGAACGCAGGCGGATCACCCCAGGCTTTGCTGTCTGTCCTTGGCGAGGCTCACCCTCATTTGGCCGAACGTCTGGCCTTTCTGCCGAGTGACGCAAGCATCGATGCCATCGCCGCCATTCCCTACGGCTGGCGGACAAGCGAGACACGACCCGGCCAGTTCCGCTTGGGCGATCAAGCGGCCTGCATCCCCTCGCTTGCTGGGGAAGGCAATGGCCTAGCGCTCGCAAGCGGCATTCGCGCAGCAGAGGCTTGGCTGGACGGCGGGGCAACAGCCTCTTGCGACTATCAGCGCCGCTTTGCCGATGCGACATGGCGGCCCGTCAGCGCCGCACGCACTCTTTGGCATTTGGCAGAAAGCGAAGGCAGCGGGAAGTTTCTCATCAAAGCCACGCAATCCGCGCCTTTCCTTGCCAAAGTTGCGGCGAGCCTCACGCGCATTGGCCATTGAACTCCGCCCGCAGAAAGGCCACATTACGCCTATGGAAAAGATCATCCTCACCGAATCCGAATGGCGGGATCGCCTGACGCCAGAACAATATCATGTGCTGCGCGAAGCCGGCACGGAGCGGGCCTTCGCGGGGAGTTATACCTATAACAAGGACACGGGGATCTATGATTGCGCAGGCTGCGGCGCGTCTTTGTTTCACAGCGATACTAAATATGACAGCGGTTCTGGCTGGCCTGCCTTCACGCGTCCCGTAAGCGAAGATGCCGTCACGGAGCACCGGGACATCAGCTATGGCATGGTTCGGGTCGAAGTGCGCTGCGCCCGGTGTGACGGCCATTTGGGCCATGTTTTCCCGGATGGCCCGCCTGAAGACACGGGTCTGCGCTATTGCATCAACAGTCTTGCACTGGATTTTGACGGGAACTGAACTTGTGCCCGAGTCGGCGGAGGCCTAAAGCCCATTAGATAATGGCGCGTCGACCCACTCCTTCCCGCAAGGGCAGCAAGCCCGAGAAGAAACTTGGCTGGTTTGGAAAGCTGTTCCGAATTGGGCTGGTCGTGGCGCTTTTGGGCATGATTGGCGTCGCAGCAGCGGTTGGCATGGCCTACCAAGACCTGCCGAGCTACGCCGCGCTGAAAAAGTCCCCCAATGGCCAGATGATCCGCGTGCGGGCGAATGATGGCACCGTCATCGTCTCCATGGGCCCCGTTTATGGCGAATGGATCGGCTATGGCGATATCCCCGATGATATGGTCAATGCCATGGTCGCGGTGGAGGATCGCCGCTATCGATCCCATATTGGCGTGGACCCGATTGGCATCGCGCGATCCTTCAAGGTCCGGTTTGAGCGGGGCCGCTTCGTACAAGGCGGCTCAACCATCACACAGCAGCTCGCTCGCAATCTCTTCCTCACCAATGATCGCACTTGGAACCGCAAGCTGCGCGAAATGCTGCTTGCGATGGCGCTTGAAGCGAAATTTTCGAAAGATGAAATCCTCGAGCTTTACCTCAACCGCGTCTATTTTGGTGGTGGAGCATATGGGATTGATGCCGCGTCGCGGAAGTTCTTTGGCCATCCAGCCACCAAGCTGAGCTTGGCTGAATCCAGCATCATTGCAGGCCTCGTGAAGGCGCCTTCCAACTATTCGCCGACAGCTGATGCTAAAGCCGCGATTGGCCGGGCGGGGGTTGTGCTGGCGACGATGGTCGACACGGGCGTTTTGACCCCCGGCGAGGCCGCAAAAGTTGATCCCGCCGCTGTGAAGCTCGCACCTGAAGAGAAGCAGAATAGCGTCCGGTATTTCACCGATTGGGCGCTGCCGCAGCTTGATCTGCTGATCACCGAAACCGAAGCGCCGATTGATGTGTGGACGACGCTTGATCTGACCATGCAAAAGGCTGGCGACAATGCCATTCGCGCTAATGTGCCAAAGGGTGCTCAAGGGGCGCTCGTTGCCCTCGACCGCGATGGTGCAGTCCGTGCGATGGTCGGCGGCACGGACTATGTAAGCTCCATCTATAACCGCGCGACACAAGCGGTGCGCCAGCCGGGATCCGCCTTCAAGCTGTTCGTTTATCTGGCAGCGCTTGAGACTGGCTACACAACCGATACCAAGATGGTAGATGAGGAAATTGACATCAACGGCTGGAAACCCCGCAATTCAAGCGGACGGTTCAGCGGCGAAGTCGATTTGCGGACGGCGTTCACTTACTCCCTTAACACCATCGCGGCCAAGATTGGCGAAGATGTCGGCACATCAGCCATTGCGGAAATGGCGCGGCGCTTTGGCATTTCCACGCCTGTAAACACCATGCCATCGATGGTGCTGGGCACATCTGACACGCGATTGATTGATTTGACCCGCGCTTATGCGGCAGTGGCGGCCAAGGGCGTCGCTGTGCAGCCATATGGCATCACCAAAGTCACGAGCGAAGGCGGGCGGGTGCTTTATCAGTATAAAGCCCAAGAGCCGCGCATCTTGGTCGAGCCTTATGTTGCAGCTGGAATGACCGATTTGCTCCAAACCGCAGTCAATGCAGGCACCGGCAAAGCTGCGCAGATTGGCCGACCTGTCGCGGGCAAGACAGGAACCACCTCGTCCAACAAAGATGGCTGGTTCATGGGCTTTTCCAGCGGAATCACGACGGGCGTCTGGATGGGCCGCGATGATGCGCGTGCGGTTCGCGATCTGCAAGGTGGCCGGGCTCCTGCCCGCGCCTTTGCCGCGTTCATGCGCGTCGCTGTTGCCAAACGCCCCATTGAGCAATTTGATACCAAAGTGACCTTACCCGAATGGCAGTTGGATACTGAAGAAGAAGCTTATTTCGGTGATCCCGATGAGGGCCAGTTTGTTGATGAAAATGGCAATCCTGTGGAGGGCTATGAGCCCGTGGATCGCCCTGCCCCAGCCCCTGCTGATCCAGCGCCGTCGCAATCGATGGATGATCAGTTCTTGGACGAAGCCCTTGGACGGGATGGCGTTCCGCCGGCCGGGGTACCGCGCTAGCTAACCCCGCCCAAACCCGTGAAGCTTTTGCCCATGGGCCTTCAGCCAATCCCGCGCGGGCTTTGGGTCATTTCCCAGCAACTCCCGCAAAACGGCATAAAAGCGCGGGCTATGATCCATATGTTTCAGATGCGCCAATTCATGCGCGACTGTCGCCTTCAAAACAAAGTCCGGTGCAAGGATCAGCCGCCAGCTATAGCGGATCGCACCGCTGCTGGAACAACTGCCCCAACGGCTTGTCGGATCGCCCACGCCTACGCTGGTCAAGGGTAGACCATGCTCAGCCGCCATCGCTCGACTTTCCGCCTCCAAGCGTTCGAGCGCCTGCCGCTTGAGCCATCGCGTCAGGCGTCCAGGCAAAGCCTCCAATGGCCCGCCCACTCTTAGCTGATCGCCAATCCGAACAACCCGCCGAGGATAGGATTCCGCCCAATCGAGCGTCAAAGCCTCATCGCCCAAAGGTACGACCATGCCAGGCACAATCGGCGAAGGCGACGGCAGCTTCGCTAGCTGCATCTCGACCCAATCGCGCTTTTCATCGACCCACTTAAGCGCGGGCCCCAACGGCACGAAGCGCGGCAGAGTTAGCCGCACGGCGCGACCCCGCATATCCAGCCGCAGGTTCATCCGGCGCACAGCAGCGCGCTTCACCTCCAAGGGGAAGATATGGCCACCACCCGAAAAGAGCCGCTCAGCCGTCATTGCGGCCCAGGATATGGTCTTCCAGTTCAACCACATCATCCTCGGAAACTGTCCAGCCACGCACCGAATGGCCTTGGCGGTGAATCTCTTCGCGATCCCCGCAGACCAGATAATGCCAATCAGGCAGAGGCTGGCCTTCGGCGCGGAGCACATAGGAGCAAGTCGAGGGCAACCATTCGATGGTTTTGGCCAATTGTGGGGTCAGCGTCACACAATCAGGCACATGGCTATGGCGATTTCCATAATCGCGACATTGCGCTTGGCGACGATCCAGCATCCGACACGCGACATTGGTGGCGTAAAGATCGCCGGTATCTTCATCTTCCAGCTTATGGATGCAGCATTTGCCGCAACCATCGCACAAAGCCTCCCACTGAGCGCTATCGAGCGCCTCCAGCGGAAGATCGGCCCAGAATCGATCCACTATTTCACCAAGCGGGCAAGCTCTGCCGCGATTTCTTTGGGTTCGCCTTCATGCGCAATGATCGCGAGCGGTTCGCCCTTGGGCCCATAAAGAACCGCATTATTGCTGTGATTGACCAAATAGCCGCCTTGAGCGTTGGGCTTATCGCGCTCTGCATAGCTGCCATAGCGGGCAAGTACATCATCCACCTGCGCTTCGGTACCCGTCAGCCCCAACAAGCGCGGGTGAAAGGCATTTGTGAATTCGGTGAGAGCCTCTGGCGTATCGCGCTTTGGGTCGACGGTGATGAAAAGCGGCTGAATCTTGTCAGCGACGGCCTTATCATCGGCCTCCAGCGCCTTGAAGCCTTGCATCAGCCGCTGCATATCAACGGGGCAAACGTCAGGGCAAAAGGTATAGCCAAAATAGACGAGCCGATATTGGCCCGCGAAATCCGTATCTTTGACCGGCTTTCCATTTTCGCCAACAAGCTCAAAAGCCCCGCCCATCCGCGCGCCTTGCAAGGGCGGAGACTCGTCGGACGCTGGCCCGCCACAGGCTGAAAGGGCAAGAAAAGCGGTTGCGCAAATGAGGTTAAGGCTGCGGTTCATCATGGCGCCAGCCTTGCTTTGCTAGGCCCAACTGCGCAAGAGGCTTTTCGCGCCTTTAACAGGGATAGACCTATGACGATTCGATCCGCCTTGGCCATGGCTCTGGCCACCGCCTTTTTGGCAAGCAGCCCAGCCGCTGCCCAGTTTTCAGACAGCTATAATTTTCTGAAGGCGATCAAGGATCGACGGACTGAAGCCAAAAAGGCGATGGAGCTGATGTCTAAGCCCGGCACTGTGATCATCGATACGCGCGATATCACGAGCGGAGAAACGGCGCTTCATATCGTCACCCGTGACCGGGACCTTGAGTGGATCAATTTCCTTCTGGCACGCGGCGCAAAGCCGGATATGCGCGATTCGAAAGGCGAGACGCCTTTGATGCTTGCCGCACGGACTCGCTTTCCGGAAGCGGCAAACTCTTTGATCCGCCGTCGTGCGCAGGTCGATTTGGCGAATAGTGGCGGAGAAACGCCGCTGATCATTGCTGTGCAATTGCGAGATCCGACCATGACGCGGCTGTTGCTGAATGCTGGGGCCAATCCGGACAAGAAGGATAATCTGGCTGGGCTTTCCGCCCGCGACTATGCCAAGCGCGACGCAAGGGCAGCAGCGATCTTGAAGATCATTGAAGAGCCGCGGACCAAGCCAGCCGCAGTGTCGGGGCCGAAGCTCTAGAATTCCTGCACACAGAACGGTCACCCCGGACTTGATCCGGGGTCCATGCCTCTCTGCTTAGTCCTGCTCTCTGGCTGGGAAGCGAGGCATAGATTCCGGGTCAAGCCCGGAATGACACGGCGACTACAAACCCCTCAGAGCTTCGGCAGGCCTTGCGGCCAACGCCGGAAGCGCGCCGATCAGGCCCAGCGCCAAGGTGCCAAGGCCGCCAGCCGCAACGGTGCCAATGACAATCGGCCAATCTGGCGTCCAATCCAGATCGAACACTTGCGTCACCACAACCCAGCCGGATGCTGCGCCAATCGCTAACGCGAGAAGCGAGAGGATGAGCGCCAAGGCGCTATATTCCAAAGCCTGAGCACCGAGAACCTGCGCCCTTGTGCCGCCCAATAGCTTCAAAAGCACGGCATCATAGCTGCGCGACCGGCGAGAGGCCGCGATTGCGCCGACAAGAACCGCGATCCCCGCGAGAACGGCCACTGAAGCTGCGATGCCCACGGCAGTTCCAAGCTGCGTCAGCAAGTCGCCGACTTGAGTGATCACATCCTTCACCTTGATCATTGATACGGATGGATAGCCTTTGGTGACCACACCTGAGATGCTTGCCTCTTTGGCTTCGTCTGCTGCGATTGTGGCTGCCAAAGTATAAGGTGCTGCATCCAAACTGCCCGGCGAAAAGACCAAGACGAAGTTGAACCCCAACGTGTCCCAGTTAATCTCGCGGAACGAGGCAATCTCTGCCTCCATCTCAACGCCGAGGACCGAGATGGTCAGCTTATCGCCCACTTTTAGGCCAACCGCATTGGCGGCGCGTTCATCAATGGAAACCAGCGGCGGCCCCGCATAGTCGGAAGGCCACCATTTGCCCGCTGTGATCCGGCTGCCTTGGGGCAAGTCCTTTGCAAAGGTCAGACCGCGATCCCCGCGCAGGAACCAAGCCTCTGGCGGCAAATTCTTCATCTCACTGACGCGCTGATCGCGAATCGCGACCACAGGCCCACGCAGAGTCGGCACCGTAATAATCTCGGCCTTGGGGGCTTGCGCCAAAATGGCGGAGCGGAAGGTGGCTTCTTCATCCTTTGGAATATCCAAAGCGAAAAAGCTTGGGGCGCGTTTCGGGATGGTGCGTTCAATTTGGCCCGCAAGGCTGGTCTGGGTGAAGGCAAGCGTCGCAAATAGAGTCAGCCCCAAGCCCAGCGCCACAACCAAACGGCTCGTCTGCGCACCGGGACGATGAAGATTGGCCAAGGCCAACCGCATCAAAGGCGTTTTTGGGCGGGGAAGGGCAGCCGCTGTCCGTCGGATCAACACGCCCAATCCCGCTAGCAACGCCAGCAGCCCGGCCACACAGAGCACGAAAAGTGCTGCAAATTGCGGTTCTTTCGCGGTGCCAATCGCAAGGCCAATGATAGTCAGCGATATCCCCGCCATAGCAACCAAAACGGCGTTGGTTGGCCGAGACGCACCTTCGACGCCGGTCCGAAAAAGGGTCGCAGGCGTAACGCCTCTTGCTCGTGCCAGCGGCGCAAGCGAGAAGAGCAAAGCGATCAAAAGGCCATATACTGTCGCGATGATGAGCGGCAGCGGATAGATGTCGAGGCGGGGAGAGACGGGCAAAGCATCACCCGCGAGCGTTGCAATCAACCAAGGCACCAACGCACCAACCGCCAGCCCCAGCACAGTCGCAAAGGCAGCGACCACGATGATCTGGATCAAATAGGTGCGGAAAATCGTCGCGGAGGACGCGCCAAGAACCTTCAATGTCGCGATGCTGCTGCGTTTGCCTTCAAGCCAACTCGCCACACCGTTGCCGACACCAATCCCGGCAACGACCAAAGCCGTCAGACCGACCAGCGCCAAAAACTGCCCCAGCCGTTCGATGAAACGCCGCGTTCCCGGCGCGCCATTGGTGCGGTCTTGCACTTCCCAACCGGTTTCCGGGAATTGCGCGGCCAATTGCGTGGCAGCAGTGCCGGGATCGACGCCCGGAAGCGTCTTGATCCGATATTTTGAGGTATAAAGGCTGCCGGGTTGGACCAAACCCGTCGCGGTTAGCCCCGCCATATCAACCAGCGCGACTGGCCCCAAAGTGAAGCCTTCGCCGACCCGATCAGGCTCATCGGCGATAAAGCCGATGATTTTGAGATTGGCGTCGCCAATCCTCACATTATCGCCAATCTTCACACCCAATTTCTCGCCCAAGGCCGGTGCAACGGCAACTGAATTGCCATTGGGCCGATCCGTCAGAGCACCAGGCGCAAGCTTCAGCTCACCATAAAGCGGATAGGCAATGTCGACGCCTTTGAGTTCCGCCAAGATCGAGCGTTCGCCGTCAGCTGTGGCCGCCATTGCTCGCATGCGCACCGTCTCAGAAATCAGCCCCACCCGCGCAAAGGCCGCCTTTTCCTCTTCGGTCGCGGTGCGTTGGGCGGTTTCCATCTCAATATCACCGCCAAGGATCACTTGGCCGCGCGCCGAAAGCTCACCCAGGATCGCGCTCGACAAGCTGCCAATACCGGCCAGCGTCGCCACGCCCAAGAAGAGGCAAATGGCGAGCAAGCGCAGCCCCGCCTTTGACCCCCGCAAATCGCGGAGCGCAAGCGCCAAGGCCTGTTTCACGATTTCACCTCATCAGAGACAATCACACCATCGCGCATCGTCACTACTCGTCGGCATCGTGTCGCCAAGCTTGGGTCATGGGTGATGATGAACAGCGTCGCGCCGGTTTCCGCTTGCCGCGCAAAGAGCATGTCCATGATCACTTCGCCCGTGGTTGCATCCAAATTGCCGGTGGGTTCATCGGCAAAGAGGATGTCCGGCCGAGGGGCAAGCGCACGGGCAATGGCCACACGCTGCTGTTCACCTCCGGACAGTTGCACCGGATAATGGCCAGTGCGCTCCCCAAGGCCAACAGTCGCCAGCTCTTCTTTCGCCTTGGCAAAAGCTTCCGCGTCCCCAGCCAGTTCCATCGGCACAGCGACATTTTCGAGCGCCGTCATGGTCGGGAGCAAATGGAAAGCCTGCAAGATGATCCCAATCCGCCCGCGCCGTGCCAAGGCCAGTTCATCTTCGTTCAATCGACCGAAATCCGCGCCACCAATCTCTATCGAGCCACCGCTGGCTCGCTCCAACCCAGCCAAAACCGCCATCAAGGATGATTTTCCAGAACCCGAAGCCCCAAGCAGCGCCACCGTTTCACCTTTGGCGACGGACAAGTCGATCCCGCGCAAAATTTCGACCCGCGCATCTTTTTCCCCCAAGGTCAGGGTGACATTGCGGGCATTCATCACGATATGAGTATCAGTCATTGAAAAAAGGACGCTTTCGGATGGTCAGCTCGCCCAGGATCAGGCGCTTTGCGGCATATGGGGTTTGGATCGCACTTATCCAAGCCATTGCGCTCATCTTTGCAACCCCGGCTTTGGCCCAAGGGAGCAAACCGCGCGAGAAACTGGTCTTGGCCTTTGGCGATAGTTTGATGGCCGGATATGGCCTGAAACCCAATGAGAGCTTTCCTGCACAACTGCAGGGCGCCTTACGGGCAGGCGGCATCCCGGCACGGGTTCATAATGGGGGCGTGTCTGGCGATACGACAGCAGCGGGCAAGGCGCGGCTCAACTTCGTGCTGGCGGGATTGAAGGCAAAGCCTGATCTGGTGATCCTGGAACTGGGCGCCAATGATATGCTCCGCGGTATTCAACCGGCACAAACCCGGGCCAATTTGGAAGCGATGATCGTTGAGCTGAAGCGCCGGAAAATCCCGGTTCTGCTTGCCGGAATGCTGGCCTCCCCCAATCTTGGCAAGGCCTATGCCGCGCAATTCAATCCCATCTATCCCGCCTTGGCGAAGAAACATGGGCTGAAGCTCTATCCCTTCTTCATGCAAGGGGTTGCGGCCAACCGGTCCCTGCTGATCGCGGATCAAATGCATCCCAATGGCAAGGGGGTCGCGGTCGTCGTGCGGGGGATTTATCCGCAAGTGGCGGCGATGTTGCGGTAGCAAGTTACCATGTCACCCTGAACTTGTTTCAGGGTCCAAGGCTGGGCCAAATTCTGCAATTGAAGGAGAGGCTGACAAGTGGATGCTGAAACAAGTTCAGCATGACGAAAGCAGCCTCAAGCCTTTTCCAACGTGCATTGCAGCGGATGCTGATTCTTCCGCGCATATTCGATGACTTGCGTCACCTTGGTTTCCGCCACTTCATAAGTGAAAATGCCGCAGACGCCGACGCCTTTTTGATGGACATGCAACATCACGCGCGTGGCGTCTTCAAGGCTCATCTTGAAAATGCTTTGGAGCACATGAACGACGAATTCCATCGGGGTATAGTCATCATTCAGCATCAACACCTTATAGGGCGTTGGCTTTTTGGTCTTTGATCGGGTTTTGGTAACAACGCCTGTATCCCCATCACGACCGCCACCGCGATCATCATCACGGTCGCCATCTTCGGCCATCATTAAAGGGGGCTGGAGTTCCATTCCGACTCATATCGCATAAGGCTGGGCGGTGAGGCAAGACCCTCTCACTACCGGAAATCGTCCCAGCAATTGACGATTTGGACGACTCGCGGCAAGAGCGGCCATGGCCGAACAGACTCCTCATATTGCCGACCGATTTGAACGGCGCGGAATCCTTTTCATCGTTTCCTCGCCGTCAGGCGCTGGAAAATCGACAATTGCCCGCAAGCTGCTTGAGGCTGAGCCTGAGCTTGAAATGTCTGTGTCAGCGACGACACGCGATCCCCGCCCTGGCGAAGTGGATGGCAAAGATTATCATTTCGTCAGTCTTGATCGATTCCGCGAAATTGTGGCCGCCAATGATTTCCTCGAATGGGCGCATGTCTTTGGCCATCGCTACGGCACGCCCAAAGCGCCGGTTGATCAGGCTTTGTCCGAAGGGCGCGATGTGCTGTTCGACATTGACTGGCAGGGCGCGCAGCAGCTGTATCAACAAGCAGGCGGCGACGTCGTGCGGATCTTCATCTTTCCGCCCTCAATGAGCGAGCTGGAACGTCGGCTTCGTGCGCGGCGGACGGACAGCGATGAAGTGATCGCGGGCCGCATGGCGCGGGCTGCCGGCGAAATTAGCCACTGGGATGGCTATGATTATGTGCTGGTGAATGATGATGTGGAGGCCTGTTTCAACCATGTCCGCACCATCTTGCACGCCGAACGGCTGAAGCGCAGCCGCCAGACGCGGTTGATTGGCTTTGTGCGGAGCTTGATCAAGGGGGGCTAAGCCTCATCCTCCCCAAACATCAGCCGCCGAGACGCGCGCCTTGCGAATTTCAGCGTTTCGGCCTTTCGCCGTGCGGCAGCCAGCGGATGATCAACCGCTTCGCGGAGCATCACCGCATCATAACGGTCTGCCACGATCAGCCCTGCTCGATCGGGCATAAGCTCTGGTCGATCAAAAAGCGTCAGATCAAAGCCCTGCGGCACCGCCCAGAAATATCGATCACAATAGTCGAGGTAATCGGGCCATTTCCCATCACCCAGCAAATCGGCGCGGGAGACTTTAATCTCTACAATCGTGATGCTGCCTTTGGGGCAGAGCGCCATCAGGTCTGCACGGCGATTGTTGCCAAGGGGAACCTCTGCCATGGCCATCCAATCATGGCGCAGCATCAGCCGCGCGGTGCCCCGCACGACATCAGCTGCAATGAGTGGATCACTATCCCCGGCCATAGAGACCGGAGTTAGCGCATCGCGATCAACGATAGAAGATATGATTGCCAAGCGCTGCGACGCGCGTCAGCCGCCAGCCGGGGCTGACATGATCGGCGTGGAAAAATAAGGCTTTACCCACGCCACTTGACCACAGCTTGTTGGTTGCAATCGTGCTGATCGCGACAGCCTCACGCCAGGCGCGGCTCGATTTCATGATGGGAGGGAAAGATCCGCCGCGCACAAAGGAGAATTGGCTGGGCTGAAAAATCACGCCGCACACCGATGAAGGAAACCGACCGGACTTTGCCCGGTTCAAAATCACTTCAGCAACCGCAAGCTGACCCACCAAAGGCTCGCCCTTGGATTCGAAATAGATAGCACCAGCGAGGCATTCCGCTTCGCGGCCTTCGACAGATGTCGCCGAATGCAAACGCACCAATTCAGCCAAAGAACTGGCCTTAGGCGCTTCATCTTGAATTTTATCTTCTTCTGGCGCCTCAATCACCGTGGGGATGGCGGCCTGTTCGGCAACAGCGGCATCGATGACGGATTGAGGGAGAAGACTGACTTCCTGTGTATCAGGAAGCGCACTGGCCGTTACGGCTGAAGTGCTGCTGACCATGCTGAGGCCAGCAAGAGATAGAATCGATAAGGCCGCAACCGCAGCCTTGGAACCAATAGACATTGAACAACTTGACTATGCGGAAGGTCGATCCATCAGAGCAGCCTGATACTGCGGCACTCTGCGATCTTCCCCCGTCTGCGTCCCCACCCAAACCTGCAAGATACGCGCAAGCGACAGCGGGGCTATGCAATTAAACTGTGAGCGCCATCATAGTGCGGTGCAGCAAAGTCAAATTTAATCGCTCATTTCAGCGATGAGCCGTTCGCCATTCGCGATGTCCAGTTCAATCAACCATAAATCCGGATCACGCTGCTGACGTCGCGTCAAATATTCATCAATTTCTCTAATATTATCAATGACTTGTGGTCCAACACGTTGCCAGGAATAGCCTGTTTCGAGCGCCAATACCCGCTCAAAAAGCCCGTAAAACTGCCCTTTTTCAAGTAGTTGGATGAGGATCGCACCAGCATTTTCATCGCCTCTGGACAGGAGCATCGCATGCCCCCCTTCCGTCTGCGTGCGACGCATGAGGGCGGAGACAAAGAGCCCAGCGGCGAGCCGCGTTGCCAATTCAGCCCCCCACCCGATAGCCCGGCAAGCTGCCAAGCGCGATCCCAGAGCGCATGAATGTGCCTGTGCCCCGCGCGGCTTCATCGCCATCGGAATCGATCAACCGAGCCTCTGCAATGAAAACACGCTTGCGGCCGCTGATCCATTTGCCTTCCGCAATCACTGGGCCGACCTTCAAGGGTCGTGTGAAGAAGAGATTGAAGGCCGTTGTCAGCAAGAAACGATCCAACACTAAGCTGTTCGCCGCGTAGAAGGCCGCGTCATCCAGCATTTTGAAATAGGATGAGCCATGCACCGCGCCCGCCGCATGATAATGATCTTCGCCAACGATGAAGCGGATGGTGCAATGCCCTTCCTCTGGTATCGCTATTTCGGATCGAAAGAAGCTGTTGATCGGTGCGGTTTTGTATAGCGATTCAAGGGAGCGGAAATGGGCGGGATCAACGGACCCCGCCGCTTGCGCTTCAGGCAGCGTCACGGACCTGTGCACCTGCGATGATCGCCATAGCCGCATCTGATGAACCTGCGCCGCGCAGTTTCGCCACAAAGCCCGGATCGCGCAGCCAACGGCTGACGAGCGCCAGTGCCTTCAAATGATCGGCCCCGGCATCCGGCGGAGACAGCAAGCAGAAGACCAGATCGACAGGCAAATCATCAATCGCCTGAAAATCAATCGGCTGATCCAAATGAACGAAAACGGCCACAATTTGGTTGAGGCCAACGATTTTTCCATGCGGAATCGCAATGCCATTGCCAAAACCAGTTGAACCGAGCCGCTCTCGCTCTGTCAGCCGCTCAAGCACAATCTGAGCATCCAGCCCATATTCGCGCGCGGCAACAGTCGCCAAATGCTGGAACAAGGGTTTCTTGCCCGCAACAGCGAATCCAGCAGTCACAGCCCCGGGGCTGAGCAGTTCGGCCAAATGTCTCATAAAGATAGACTTAATCCCAATTGAAGGGGGCAAGTGTGACCGCGATCAATGCGGTTCCACCCACCCGATTGTCCCGTCTCCCCTACGGTACACCATATTATGGGCCCCCGTGCCCCGGTTCTTAAAGAGCAACGCATTTGTATTGCGAAGATCGAGCATCATGACAGCATCTGACACACTGGCTTCTGGCACATCAACGCGCGTTTCAGCGATGATCGGCGGGTTGTCCGCCAGCACTTCGGCTTCTTCATCAACTTCTGGTTCCAAGAAAACCGTGTAAGCCGCATTTTCCTCAGCTTTCATAGTTGCCGTGGCAACACCATGCTTATCTTTTAACCGACGCTTATAGCGGCGCAGCTGCTTTTCGATTTTTTCTGCGGCTTCATCGAAGGAAGGATGCGCTTCTTGGCCCCGTCCACCCCCTTTGAGCACCACACCTTGCATGACATGCGCAACGATATCGCAGCTGAAACCATGATCATGCGGCCCGCGGCCAAAGGTAACATGCGCCGAAAGCGCTCGAGAAAAATATTTGTCAGCAATGCCTTGGAGGCGCGTTTCGACATGCGTCTTCAGCGCTTCACCTGTTTCAACCTGATGGCCGGACACACGAATGTCCATGGCATGCCTCCTTTCAATGCGGCGCGGGCATTAGGCCCCCGCCTTTCCTGCGTCAATCTCTGCCTCTTGATCGTTCATCGTCCACAGCGGATCCACCAATTTGGCGATGAAGGCGCGGTGCCGTTCCAATTCTTCTTCGCTTGCCGCAAACACCCGGGCAGGGCGAGGCGCAGAGCGAGGGCGATCCGCCGCGTTGCCATTTAGATCACCAAAATCGATGGTTGCCCGGGCAATGGGATCAAGACCCAACCCAATCTGACGCCCGCCGGTCAGCTCGACATAGACTTGCGCCAATAATTGAGCGTCCAGCAGGGCGCCGTGCAAAACCCGGTGGCTGCGATCAATGCCAAAACGGGTGCAAAGCGCATCCAAACTATGCTTGGCCCCCGGAAATTTTGTCCGCGCCAGCACCAAAGTATCGACCATGCGCGTCATCGAGACCTTCAGTCGCCCGCAAGCCGCAAGCTCGGCGTTGATGAAGGAGAAATCAAAGCTGGCATTATGAGCAACCAGCGGGGAATCATCGATAAAGTCGAGGAAATCCTCAACCACATCTTCAAACAAGGGTTTATCCGAGAGGAAGCTATCCGACAGGCCATGCACCGCGAACGCGGCAGGATCCATGGGTCGTTCGGGATTGAGGAAGGTGTGATAGGTTTTTCCGGTTTCCACCCGATTGACCATTTCGATGCAGCCAATTTCAACCAGCTTATCCCCGTTGGCGGGGCTTAGGCCTGTCGTTTCGGTGTCGAACACAATTTCGCGCATTATGCGTCAGACTATCGGCGCTTTGCTCTCTGAATACAAGTGACCACGCGCTGGACGGCCCGATATGTTTCGATTCTGAGACAACCAGTTTCGATGATGATATTCGCTTTTGCCCGCTTGATATGATCGGGCACTTGCAAGCGGCGGATTTGCTTCAATTTCCCTCGGCTCATCCCCGGCCGTCGCAAAACCCGCTTGGCCTGCATCCATAGGGGGGCGGAGACGACCACCACCATATCAGCAGCTTTTACGGGATGAAGCGGCTTTGCCTTTTCAAACAGCAAAGGAATATCAAGCACCACCATTGCGCGGGCACGATGACGGCGAAGGAATCGTTGGCGGCTCTTATAAACGGCAGGGTGGATGATCTTTTCGAGCGCTTTGAGTTCAGCGGGTTTTCCAAGCACCATCGGCCCAAGCTTAGAACGATCAACGCCATTTGGCCCAGTCGAGCCGGGGAAGCGCGCTTCGATGATGGAAACCAATGCCCCACCGGCGCTTTGCAAGCGGTGGACCTCGGCATCGGCATCGAAGACCGGCACACCCAGCCGACGGAACATCCCCGATACCGCCGATTTGCCCATGCCAATGGAGCCGGTGAGGCCAATGCGGATCATTTGATCAGCAGCTCCCGCAATTCATCATCATGACCTTCGGGGACGGGCTGACCAAAGAACATCTCAAACGCCAATGCCGCTTGGCCAATCAGCATATCGAGACCATCAATTGTCTCCAGCCCTTGATCCATTGCGGCTTTCAATAAACCAGTCTCCAGAGGCGCATAGACAATATCATAGACCAGTGCGTCGTCAGGCAAGGGCGAGAGATCGAGATCAAGCGGCGGCTGGCCAGTCATGCCCAAGCTCGACGCATTGGCGAGAAGAAGCGCTGGCGGCAAAGGCGCATCCAGCGGCTTCACTTCGCCCTTGAGGCCAAAACGCGCCAGCAAAGCCGCGCCTTTCAAGGGGTTTCGTGCCAAGATCGTCACAGACCCTATGCCCGATTGTTTCAACGCAAAGAGGATTGCGTGAGCCGCACCCCCGGTTCCAACAACAATCGCTGTCTCCCCAGCGAGCGAAACATCCATAATCGGCATCAGGAATCCACCAGCATCGGTATTGGTGCCAATCAAGCGGCCCTCTTGCCGCAATATCGTGTTCATCGCTCCAATGCTGCCGCGGACATCGCCCGGATCATCGACCAGATCCATGACCGCCAGCTTATGCGGAATGGTGACATTGCACCCCAGCCAGTCCGCGTCTTCGCGCCTCCGCGCGATAAATTCTTCAAGTTCGTCCGGCCGAACATGGGTGCGGCGATACTCCGCCTCTATCCCCAGCTTTTGCAACCAAAAACCATGGATCAGAGGCGATTTGCTTTGCGCAATCGGATCGCCAATCACTTCTGCATAGCGCATCAAGCCACCACTCCTTGTGTCCGCAGCATTTCGAGAACCGGCAGCAAAGGCATACCCAAAACCGTGAAATGACTGCCGGTGATCCGCTCAAACAGCTGCACCCCACGCGCTTCAATCCGGAAACAGCCGACGCACCCTGAGATGGCGGGCCACTCGATATCGAGATAAGACTCGATGAAAGCGTCAGACAAAGCCCGAACCTCCAAATGAGCATCATCGGACCGCCAATCCACGATCTCGCCGCCCTTGGCCAAGGCCGCACTGCTATCGAGCACCATCATTTGGCCTGAAAACGCCCGTAAATGTTCAGCAGCATTGGCTCGACTGGTTGGTTTGTCGAACATCCGCCCAGTGACGGAGACCATTGAGTCACCGCCAAGCACAAGTCGGTCGGGATGGAGGGAAGAAACCGCCAATGCCTTGGCCTTGGCCAATTCGCACGCAATGTCGCGTGGGCCTGCGCCGTCAGCGGCCATCCGATCCTTGATCGCGCCTTCATCGACAGGCGTGGTGATGATTTCGAACTCCACCCCGGCAGCCGTTAACATATCGCGCCGCGATGCGCTTCCCGAGGCCAAGATGATCATGCCGCTGCTTCGCTGCGTTCTTGATGGAGATTGATGATGGCGGCAGCCACTTCCTCAATCGAGCGACGCGTCACATCAATCACGGGCCAGCCATTGTCAGCAAAAATCCGCCGCGCAAAAGCGACTTCCCGGGCGACTGCTTCCTGATCAACATAATCCGTCTCTGGCGCTTGGTTCAAAGACAGCAAGCGATTGCGCCGCACCTGAATCAAACGATCAGGATTGATGATCAGACCCACAATCAATGGCCTTTTCAGCTCATAGAGCAAAGGCGGAGGCGGCGATTCAACGACCAGCGGGATATTGGCGGTCTTAAAACCGCGATTGGCCAGATAGATTGAGGTCGGCGTTTTGGACGTCCGCGATACACCCGCCAAGATGATATCGGCTTGGTTCCAATTCTCATAGGACGCGCCATCATCATGGGCGATGGTGAATTGAATCGCTTCAACCCGGCTGAAATAGGCCGCATCCAAACTATGCTGCCGCCCGCGCTTGGCTTGCGCTTGAAGACCAAGAACCGATGATAAAGCATCGACCACGGGATCAAGCACGGCAACGACCGGCAAGCCCAGTTCAGCGCAGCGATCTTCCAACTTCACACGCAATTCGCTGCTCACCATCGTGAAGAGCACTAGGCCGGGATTGGCGGCGATCTCATCCAACGTGCGGATCAAATGGCCTTCAGTGCGCACCATTGGCCAGAAATGCTTGACCGTCTCCACTGCGTCAAACAAAGCCAAAGCGGATTTCGCGACGGTCTCTAAGGTTTCGCCCGTAGAGTCAGAAACAAGATGCAGATGATGACGCGTAACAGTCACTGACGCTTTTTGGCCCCTTTTCGGATATGTCCACTGTGGATAATCCTATGGGTAAGGACCTAGGCAAGCATCCGGATAAGAGCAAGCGCCTGATCAATGCCCGAAGGTCCGAAATCGCCCCCCAAAATCATCCACATCTTATTTGAATCATCCCCAACCTGTGGACAATGGGGACGACTCCAAGCGACTCGTGGGGGTGCCGTTAGGGCCTTGGGGATGAATCTGGGATGCTTTGATAATCCCCGTGCTCAAGCCGCCAACTACTATCATCATCCTTTTAGAATCTTATTCTATAGATTAGGGGGCAAGGCATGACGAAGCCTTTGCTCAAGACACTGAAAGGCCACCGACAGGTGGTTCCCCCGTTATGGCTTATGCGCCAAGCTGGACGCTATTTGCCCGAATATCGTGAACTTCGCGCCACCAAAGGCGGGTTTCTTGAGCTTTGCTATGATCCAGAATCTGCCGCTGAAGTGACGTTGCAGCCGATCCGTCGCTTTGGCTTTGATGGCTCCATTCTCTTTTCTGACATTCTCGTCATCCCGCACGCACTGGGCCAGCGGCTGTGGTTTGAAGAAGGTGAGGGGCCACGCCTTGCGCCTACATTGGTTGATTCAACGCTTGAGGCTTTGGAAGCTGTGCCTGAGCGGCTGAACCCGATTTACGAGACTGTCCGCAAAGTCGCCGCAGACTTGCCCAAGGAAACAACCTTCCTGGGTTTTGCGGGAAGTCCCTGGACCATCGCAACTTATATGGTCGCTGGCCAAGGCAGCAAGGATCAAGCGGTTGCACGATCCATGGCCTACCGAGATGAGCCGGCCTTTGATGCCTTGATCAAAGCGATCACCAGCATGACGATCGATTATCTTTGTCAGCAGATCGAAGCGGGGGTAGACGCTGTGCAGCTGTTTGACAGTTGGGCTGGATCTTTGTCTCCAACCCAGTTTGAACGCTGGGTGATTGCCCCCAATGCGGCGATAGTGGCGGGCGTGAAGGCGCGGCATCCTGAAACACCCATCATTGGCTTTCCAAAAGGCGCAGGGGGGAAGATTGCGGCCTATGCCCGTGAGACACGTGTTGACGCGATTGGCCTCGACGAAACGGTAGACCCGGCCTGGGCCGATAGCATTTTGCCGCCTGAGATGCCTGTGCAGGGCAATTTGGACCCGCTCGCGCTGCTGGCAGGCGGTGAGGCGCTTCGAAGCGCTGTGAGCCGCATCCTAACCGCTTTTCCAGAGCGTCCCCATATCTTCAATTTGGGGCATGGCATTTTGCCGCCGACGCCGATTACACATGTGGAAAGCCTCATTGCTCAGGTGCGGGGCTGATGGCTGGCTTTTTGGGCGATGCCTATCTGTGGGTCAAAGCGATCCATATCATTGTCGTGATTTTCTGGATGGCTGGGCTGTTCATGCTGCCGCGCTTCTTTGTTTATCATCAGGAATGCGAAGAGGGATCGCCTGAAATTGCCCGCTGGGTAGAGCGCGAACGGCGATTGGTGCGGATCATCTTGACGCCCTCGTTGATTGCGGTCTGGGTGCTGGGCCTGATCTTGATGCTTGATACAGGCGCCTGGATGTCGGGTTGGTTCCATGCCAAGCTGCTGCTTGTTCTTGGCCTTTCCGGCTATCATGGCTGGATGAGCGCGTACGCGAAACGCTTGGCGGCGGGCGGACCTTTGCTCAGCGGAAAAGCCTTGCGTCTCGCCAATGAAGTTCCCGGGCTTGCCGCGATTTTGATCGTCATTTTGGTGATCATTCGGCCATTTTAAACTGATTTTAAAAAGAACAGGATTGACATTTTTATCCAAATATGTTCTAAATAAGCTATGAATGATGTCACGGCCTTGTTGAGACATGCTGATGCGATATCGCACGCAAGGCGCTGTATCTTTGTTCATCTTGGAAAAAGGGCGTCGCAACGCTGGAGAGTCCGGGACTTTGTGGACTTAGGCGCGTTTCTGCGGTTTTTCTTGGGGTCTCCTGGCTTGACGAACGGGGCGTCACGGCATATTCGCCGAACATCAGTACAGCGTCCTGCATGTGCTCGCCTGACCAATTGAACTTATCCTTGGCTGGCCATCTCCCACACCCGATTATCGGAATTTTATCGTGATGCATTTGAAAGAATTGAAGAAAAAAACCCCTGCTCAGCTGGTCGAGATGGCTGAAGAGCTGGGCGTTGAAGGCGCATCGACTCTGCGCAAACAGGACATCATGTTTGCGATCCTGAAGGTCGAAGCCGAAAATGGCGAAGAAATTATCGGCGAAGGCACAATTGAGGTCATGCCTGACGGTTTTGGTTTCTTGCGCGCGCCTGAATCCAACTATTTGGCTGGCCCGGATGATATTTATGTCTCGCCCAATATGGTCCGTAAATTTGGTCTGCGTACTGGCGATACGGTTGAGGGTCAGATTCGGGAGCCACGCGATGGTGAGCGTTATTTTGCGCTGACCGATGTGAAACTGATCAATTATGACGATCCGGATGTGGTGCGTCACCGCGTCAATTTTGACAATTTGACGCCGCTTTACCCTGATCGCCGCTTGAAGCTCGATTGCCTTGACCCCACCGTCAAAGACAAGTCAGCCCGCGTGATCGATATCATCAGCCCCCAAGGCAAAGGCCAGCGCGCGTTGATCGTCGCGCCACCGCGCACCGGTAAAACTGTGCTTCTCCAGAATATGGCGAAGGCAATTACCGACAATCACCCTGAGGTTTTCCTGCTCGTTCTTCTCGTCGATGAACGGCCCGAAGAAGTCACTGATATGCAGCGCAGCGTGAAGGGTGAAGTGATCAGCTCAACCTTTGACGAGCCAGCGTCGCGCCATGTTCAAGTCGCTGAAATGGTCATCGAAAAGGCCAAGCGCTTGGTCGAGCATAAGAAGGATGTTGTGATCCTCCTCGATTCCATCACGCGCCTTGGCCGTGCTTACAACACTGTCGTTCCCTCATCGGGCAAAGTCTTGACCGGTGGTGTCGATGCCAATGCGCTGCAACGCCCCAAACGCTTCTTTGGCGCGGCGCGGAATATTGAAGAAGGCGGCTCGCTTTCGATCATCGCAACGGCGCTCATTGATACCGGCAGCCGCATGGATGAAGTGATTTTCGAAGAGTTTAAGGGCACTGGCAACTCTGAAATCGTGCTTGATCGCAAGGTTGCAGACAAGCGCATCTTCCCCGCGCTGGATGTTGGCAAATCCGGCACCCGGAAGGAAGAATTGCTGGTTGAGAAGGATAAGCTCAGCAAGATGTGGGTGCTTCGCCGCATCCTCATGCAGATGGGCACCGTCGACGCAATGGAATTCCTGCTCGACAAGATGAAGGATTCGAAGACCAACGACGATTTCTTCGATTCGATGAATCAATAGGGTTTTCGTGTCAGAACCACGGGTCATTCTGGTGGTGGGCTGTACGGGCGCGGGCAAGACCACCTATGCCCGCCAGCTTGCCGACGAAATGGACGCGATCCGCTTCTCGATTGATGAGTGGATGATGCCCCTGTTTGGCCCCGATCAGCCGACACCGATCCGATTTGACTGGATGATGGAGCGTGTGAATCGCTGCGAAGCCATGATTTTTGAGATGGCCAAACAGGCAATCGTTCGGAGCTGCTCGGTCGTCCTCGATCTCGGCTTTACCAAGAAAGAGCATCGCGAAAAGTTCCGCATCCTCTGTGCAGAAGCTGGATTGAGCGTGGCGGTCCATTTTGTTGATGTGTTGCGTGAAACCCGTTGGCAGCGGGTGGAACAGCGCAACCGAGACAAGGGCGAAACCTTTGCGATGACGGTTGATCGCAGCATGTTTGATTTTATGGAAACGATGTGGGAAGCGCCCTTGCCGGAAGAATGGCAGGCGAACGGGGGGCAGCGCATCGCATGATTTTGGAACATGCTCTGTTGCAGGTGCGGAGCGGGCAAGAATCGGCTTTTGAAGCCGCAATGGCCCAAGCGCGGCCCTTGATTGCGGATTCTCCCGGCTTTGTCAGTATCGAGGTTCGGCCTGCGGCTGAGCGCGCGGGTCTCTATCTGTTGCTCGTCGAATGGGCGTCTATTGCGCATCACCGCGATGGATTTCGCACCTCGGATCGCTATCAGCAGTGGCGCGATCTGCTTCATTCCTTTTATGAACCTATGCCTGAAGTGGCTTATTTTGGAGAGCCTTTGTGATTGACTTGTCCCTGATTGCAGCCGCAGTATCATTGGGCGGCCCCGCCGAGATTTGGGGCCATATTGTCAATGATTTTAGTAATTTAAACACAGCAAGCGCGTGGAGCGCTTTGCTGTCAGTGATTTTGCTCGATCTGGTGTTGGCTGGTGACAATGCGATTGTTGTGGGCGCGTTGGCCGCTGGCTTGCCGGATGATCAGCGCAAGAAAGTGATCGCCATTGGCGTGATTGCTGCGCTCGTTCTGCGGATTGTTTTCGCCCTGATGGTCACATGGTTGATGGGAATTGTCGGGCTGGTGCTGGCCGGTGGCTTGCTGCTGCTGTGGGTGGCATGGAAAATGTATCGCGACATCACGCGGCACGAAGCAACCGAATCGCCCGGCTCCCCTGAGATTCTGGGCGACGAGAATAGTGGCATCCCTGCGGCCAAAAGCTTTGCCGGTGCGGCTTGGGCGGTTGCCGTCGCTGACGTCTCCATGAGCCTCGACAATGTGCTGGCTGTGGCGGGGGCCGCCAAAGATCATCCGGGCATCATGATCGTTGGCCTGATCTTCGCGGTCGCTTTGATGGGCGTCGCTGCCAATATCATCGCCCAATATATCGAGCGCTATAAATGGATCGCATGGGTCGGCTTGGCCGTGATCGTTTATGTCGCAGGCAAGATGATCTGGGAAGGCTTTGGTGAAGTGCAGCCTTATGTTGCGGGGATGTTGGGATTTTAGACCAGCGTTAGGGGCCGATCTGGAGCGAAATGCTTCCGGCTGGCCCCTTCAACGTAAGGCTTTGATCTTCCCCGAGGCTCCAACTGGACGCCTCTTCTATGGCCTTTTCAAAGCGATTTTCGGTCTCGGATCGACCTCGTTCGCAGATAGGGACATCGGTTTCGGTCCGTTCCTTCGTCAGCGTTTTTCCTGTGGTGCGATACTTCCATTTCCACCAGACGCATTGGGATGCGGCGTAAATCTCGCCGTCAGCAATCGTCAGATGGATTGGATAGTCTTGGGTGGTGATGGGCTTGCCGTTGATGCTAGCCACGTCCCAACGGCCCTCGATATTGGGGCGCCTCTTGAGCTTTACGCTCGACCCTTTGCCTTTAAGCAAGAGGTCATCGTTGCCGGCCATGGAGATTGCGTCACTCGCCTGGACTTTGGCTTCGAAGGCCTGTTCGTGCGCCGATAGCCCGCGAGCGCACATCGCAACTGGATCAGCCGAAGCATTGGGTTCTGACCGGAGGAGGAAAGGGGATTCAGTCGCTGAAAAACCTCCCTTTCCATCGCTTTTCCAGCTCCACCGCCACCAGACGCATTGGGAGCTGGCATAAGCCCAGTCTTTTCCTATCGAAACGAAGATCGGTGGCTGGCGAGTGTCGACTGTGGCCCCATCGATTGACTCCACTTGCCATTGGCCTACCGGGCTCGGGGCAGCAGCGGGAGCCTCGCTTGGGCTTGGTGAGCAGCCGGCCAAAAGGCTGACTGCTCCCAAAGCGGCGAAGGCTCTCACCCCAAATGCTCAGCAAAGAAGGTGACCGTTCGCCCATCGGCGAGCTGCGCTCCAGCTTCATCACGGCGATTGCCCATTTCAGCGGCAAAGCCATGATCCAAGCCGTCATAGTCATGGAGGGTGACATGGCGGTTTCCATCCAGCCCCGCATGGATGGCCGCTTGCGCCTCTGGACCGACGAAATGATCGGCGGTTGGGATATGAAGCATCAGCGGATTGGCGATGGCCTTGGACTCATCGATCATCTGATCGATCATCACGCCATAATAGCCGACGCTCGCGTCCACATCGGTGCGGCACGCCATCATATAGGCCAAGCGCCCGCCTAGGCAGTAACCGACGGCTCCAACCTTCTCGACACCGGGGTGACCGCCGATCCCGGCGCGAATGGCTTTGATCGTCGTTTCCAGATCGATAACACCGTCATTGGCATCATATTTCTGGAAATGGCCGAAAGCCTCGTTGAGTTCTGCCTCTACATCGGGATCCAAGTTACATCCCGGAGCAAAGCGCCAGAACAGGTCAGGGGCAACAGCCAAATAGCCCGCCTTTGCCCATTTATTGCATTTTTGAACAATGCCGGGGTTCACGCCGAAAATCTCTTGGATCACAATGATGGCCGCTTTCGGTGCGCCAGTGGGGGCAGCAACATAGGCGCCCATGTCACCAATTTGAGCGTTGAGAGCCGTTGTCATAATAATCTTGTCCTTCTGTCTGGGGGGAGGTGGGAAACTTCAAAATCGATCAGCCAGCCTTTGGTGCGGGCGCCTTCTCCTGCTGAATAATATTCGGGGCCATTTGTCGATACGACTCTATGGCAGGGGATGATGAGGGGATAGGCATTGGTTTTGCAGGCTTGGCCGATGGCTTGGGCAGCGGACCCAAAGGATTTGGCAAGCATTCCATAGGTTTGAGTTTCGCCGTAGGGAATGGAGGCAATGGCGGAGCGCAATTTTTCGCCTTCTAGGCTGTCCAGCGGGGCGAGTGGCAGCTCAAATTGAGTACGCTCTCCCGAAAACCAAGCCTCCAGTTGCGCCAACGCCTCTCGAAGGATGGGGTGTCCTGTCGCAATCGCGCTTTGGCCGTTGGCTCTGATCTTCACGCTCAAAAGATGTTGATCATCCGCTGACAGGATCACAGCGCCGATGGGCGTGTTCAACTGGGCCATTGCGATTGCGCCGTTCATGGCGCACAAGATGGACCGAGAGGCGGATGATCTCAAGGGAGGACCGGCAGATGAAATTTAATATTGAGGTAGACACGACGCCCGAAGAGGTGAGGCGTCTGGTCGGCCTGCCCGATTTGACCGAAGTGCATGAGGTTTATCTGGCCAAACTCAAGGAAGTCGCAGACAAAGGTATTACGCCTGACATGGTCCAACAAATGATCCGCAACTGGGTGCCCATGGGAGGCGCTGGTGTCGATATGATGAAGGATCTGGTGGGGGCCTTTGCCGCAGGCGCGACCGGCAAGACGAAGAAATAGATTTATGTCAGAGTCTTAGACCCGGAATGCATAACTCGTCCTTTGCGCCTTCGCGCCCCTTCGACTGCCTTGCAGGCGCTCAGGACATGCTTCGCGTGAGTCTAAAAACAGCGGGTCGACGGGTGCTTTGTTGGCAGCTTAGGATTCACGCGAAGACGCGAAGACGCGAAGTTTCTTGGCTGTGACTGATACGATCTTCGCACTTTCCTCTGGCTTGCCTCCGGCTGGGATAGCCGTAGTTCGGATCAGCGGACCGAAAGCTGGGCCGGTGTTGGAGGCGATTGCGGGTGCGCTTCCTGGGGCGCGACGGGCCTCTTTCCGGCGCTTTGTAGATCCTGCTACTGGCGAACCTCTCGATGATGGGCTTGCCCTTTGGTTTCCCGGACCAAAGACCACTACCGGTGAAGATCTGGCCGAACTTCACCTCCATGGCGGCCGCGCAGTCGTGGCGGCGGTTCTTGACTGTTTGGGGCGACAAGAGGGGCTGCGTCTTGCCGAGGCGGGGGAATTTACCCGCCGTGCCTTCGAAAATGGTCGTATCGATTTGGCGCAAGCGGAAGGGTTGGCCGATCTGCTTGCTGCAGAGACGGAGGGGCAGCGGCGTTCTGCTTTGGCTTTGGCGGAAGGGGCTTTGGGCCAGCATGTCGAGCGATGGCAAAAGCTGCTTTTGCGTGAATCGGCCCTGATTGAAGCTGAGCTGGATTTTAGTGATGAAGGCGATGTCGAAGACGCGGCGCCAGCGGAGCGCGCGGCGCTGATCGCTCTTGCTCACGAAATGGAAGTATTGCTCGAAAACCCCCCGGCAGAGCGGCTCCGCGATGGCGCGCGGATCGTCTTGGCGGGGCCGCCAAATGCAGGAAAATCGAGTCTTTTCAATATTTTGGTTGGCCGTGACGCTGCGATTGTGACGGATATTGCCGGCACCACGCGGGACCGGTTGGAAGCGCCTGTAACGATGGGTGGGGTGCCGTTGCTCTTTGTCGATACCGCTGGCCTTAGGGATGAAAGCGCTGACGCGGTCGAAGCGATTGGGATCGCCAGGACAGGCCAAGCGCTGGTTGAAGCGGACATCATCCTTTGGCTCGGCGACGCGAGCGAATTGCCGAAGGGCGCCTTGCTGATCGCGGCCAAGTCTGACCTAGGGGAGCATAGGCCCGGCTTCGCGCTTTCAGTGAAGACCGGCGAGGGCCTAGACGCTCTCCGGGCCGAGATTATTGAAAAGGCGAAGTCGCTCTTGCCGCGTGAGGGATCGCTAGCCCTCAACGCGCGCCACCGGACCTTGATTGCCGCCGTCGGACATGATCTTCGACAAGCCTCTGCCGCAGAAGATCCGTTGATTGCTGCTGAACATCTTCGTTCTGGAAGAAGTCATCTTGACGCGTTGACAGGGAGGGCAGGGGTTGAGGATATGCTCGATGCTCTCTTTGGTGGTTTCTGCATTGGGAAATAAGCCCGAAATAGGCTCGAAAGCCACTCGTTTCACGTGAAACACATTGATCCCGTCGCGCCATCGGCGTAGCGGAAAATCATCATGAACAGCTTTGATGTCATAGTGATTGGCGGCGGCCATGCGGGGGCGGAGGCTGCCGCGGCCTCGGCGCGGATGGGCGCGCGGACAGCCCTTGTTTCGTTCAGGCGCGATATGATCGGCGCCATGTCTTGCAATCCTGCCATCGGCGGGTTGGGCAAAGGGCATCTGGTTCGTGAAGTCGACGCATTTGATGGTATTCTTGCCAAAGCGGCCGATGCTGCCGCGATTCACTATCGAATGCTTAATTCGTCCAAGGGTGCTGCAGTCCAAGGACCGCGCATTCAAGCGGATCGCAAACTCTTCAAGGCAGCGGTTCATCGACTGCTTGATGCGCAAGAGGGGCTGACGATCATAGAAGGTGAGGCTCAGGCGCTTGAGACCGAAGGGGACGTCGCTGTCGGTCTGAAGCTCGGCGATGGGTCGATCCTTCAAGCCAAGGCCGTTGTTCTGGCGACGGGCACGTTTCTGAACGGCAAGATGTTCTGCGGAGAGGCGCAGACGATCGGGGGTCGCGTTGGCGAAGAGGCCGCTGTGACCTTAGGCACGCAGCTGCGCGGGTTGGACTTGCTCTTGGGTCGATTGAAGACCGGAACACCGCCCCGACTGGACGGACGCACAATCAATTGGAGCGGACTGCCTGTTCAGCCGTCAGACGATGGTGATTGGACCTTTTCTGACATGAGTGTTTCACGTGAAACACCGCAGCTGTGGTGTGCGATTACGCGCACCAATCAGCGCACCCATGATGTGATTCGTGCGAATCTCGATAGGTCTCCGCTCTTTTCCGGCGATATTGAGGGATTGGGGCCGCGATACTGCCCCTCGATTGAGGATAAGATCCATCGCTTCGGAGATCGCGATGGGCATCAGATTTTCTTGGAGCCTGAAGGACTCGATGATCCGCTCATCTATCCCAATGGCATCTCGACATCCTTGCCGGAAGATGTTCAACTCGCCTTTCTTCGGACGATAGAAGGCTTGGAGGCGGTTGAGATTGCCCAAGCGGGCTACGCGGTGGAGTATGATCATATCGATCCACGGGCCCTTCGCCCAACGCTTGAGATTAAGGCGCTCTCTGGTGTGTTCTGTGCTGGGCAGATTAATGGCACGACCGGATATGAAGAGGCCTCGGCCCAAGGCCTTGTCGCGGGACTCAACGCTGCTGCTCAAGCGCTCGGAAAGCCAGAGATCGTGTTGGATCGGGCGTCGTCTTACATTGGTGTCATGATTGACGATCTGGTTCTGCAGGGGATTACGGAGCCGTATCGGATGCTGACCGCCCGTGCCGAATATCGACTCCGGCTTCGTGCTGATAATGCGGCAACACGGTTAACGCCCCTCGCGATTGAGATCGGTTGCGTTGGCGTGAACCGACAGGAGTGGTTTGAGAGGCGCGACGCGGAACGGCAAACCTTCATCGAGCGGCTTCAAAGCAGTTTTGACAAGGGGACAAACGGTGAGCGGCAAAGCCATTATGATCTGATCCGCACGGCAAATCGCTTGCCAGATGGTGAGGGGGTGGATCCCACTATCTATTCCGAAGTGATAGAAGATGCGCGCTATGCGCCCTATGTTGCTCGGCAAGAAGCAGAGGTGCGGGCGATGCGAAGCAGTGAAGGAGTCCCCTTGCCCGAGTCGATGGATTATGCGGCGATTCCTGGGCTTTCGAACGAAATGGTCGAGCGTCTTCGCGCCGCGCAGCCCGCGACTTTGGGGGCCGCTGAACGCATTCGCGGGATTACGCCAGCGGCGCTTTCTACAATCATGATCCACGCCAAACGGCTCGCGGCATGACCGAAGAGGAAGCCAAGGCCTGGTTGACCGACACTTTGCATGTTTCACGTGAAACATATGAAAAATTGGATGCCTTTCGCGCGATGTTGCTCGAAGAGAATGACAAACAGAACTTGATCAGCGCCGGATCTATTCCTCATGTTTGGGCGCGGCATATCGTTGATTCGGCGCAGCTTCCGACGTTCCTGACCTCAGACGAAGAAGAGCGTCGTGGGCCGTGGCTTGATCTAGGCACCGGTGCAGGCTTTCCTGGCATGGTCTTGGCGATTCTCTTTGATGCTCCCATCACCTTTGTCGAATCGCGGAAAAGACGGACAGAATTTCTTTCTGGCGCCTGCGAATCGCTCGGTCTTAACCATGTTCGCATTCACGCCGGTCGGCTTGAAACCATGCCCACTGCCCCATTTTCGGTCATCACGGCGCGCGCCTTTGCGCCTCTCCCCAAACTTCTCACTCTTGCCCACAGCTTTTCCACGCAAAAGACCGTCTGGCTCTTGCCAAAAGGGGCACGAGCGCGCGAAGAGGTGGAGAGTGTTCGAGGGCTTTGGAAGGGCGTGTTTCACGTGGAACAAAGCCTCACTGACCCAGAAGCGCATATCATTGTCGGGCGGAAACTGGCCCCGAAAGGACGATCATGATCAGGATCACCATTGCCAATCAAAAGGGTGGCGTGGGCAAGACGACAAGCGCGATTAACCTTTCGACGGCGCTGGCCGCGATGGGATGGCGCGTTTTGCTGATCGATCTCGACCCGCAGGGCAATGCGTCAACTGGACTTGGCGTGGGGCAGGGGCAGCGTACCCGCTCGACTTATGATGTGTTGATGGGCGAAGCGACAGTCGCCGAAGCTGCTATCGCCACCAAGATTCCACGTTTGGACATTGTGGCCGCGACGGTGGACTTGTCAGGCGCAGAAATTGAATTGGTTGAAGTGGATCGCCGCAGCAATCGGTTGGCAGATGCGCTTGATACTGCGCCGCTTGGCCGCTGGGATGTGTGTTTGGTCGACTGCCCGCCGTCGCTTGGGCTTTTAACAATCAACGCGTTGGTCGCAGCGGAATCACTTCTCGTTCCCATGCAATGCGAATTTTTTGCGCTTGAGGGCTTGAGCCAGTTGCTGCGCACCTATGAACGGATTCGCAGCAAATTTAATCCGGGATTATCCATCTTGGGCGTGGCGATGACCATGTATGATCGGCGCAATCGCTTGACGGAGCAGGTCGCTGACGATGTGCGGGCCTGTTTGGGCGCTGCGGTTTTTGAAACGGTCATTCCGCGCAATGTGCGGCTTTCTGAAGCGCCAAGCCATGGGTTGCCCGCGCTCATTTATGATCATCGCTGCTCGGGGTCAGAAGCCTATATGGCATTGGCGCGTGAAGTCATCGGTCGCTTGCCGCAGTTGAAGGTGGCTGCATGAGCGAAGAGAACCTCCCGAAGAAGCGCCCCTCCGGGCTGGGGCGTGGTCTTGCCGCACTCTTGGGCGAGAACCAGGCTGAGGCACCTGTTCAAGCCAGTCCAGATGGCTCCGTCCCTCAAGGCGTCAAGCTTGTGGCGACAGCTGGCCTGCGGCCAATGCCCAATCAGCCCCGCAAGAATTTTGATGATGATGCGCTGGAGGAGCTGGCGGAGTCGATCAAATCGCGCGGATTGCTACAGCCCATCATCGTCCGCGAATCGACCGGTGAGGGCTTTTATCAGATCATCGCCGGAGAGCGGCGTTGGCGCGCGGCGCAGCGCGCTCAACTTCATCAAGTTCCTGTAATCATTAAGGAATTTGATGACCGCACGGCTTTTGAGCTGGCGATCATTGAGAATATTCAGCGCGAGCAACTGAACGCCTATGAAGAGGGCGCGAGCTATCACCGGCTGATCGAAGATTATGCCTATACGCAGGAAGATATTGCCAAGATCGTTGGCAAATCGCGCAGCCATATCGCGAATCTGATTCGGCTGTTGAACTTGCCGCCGTCGGTGCATGATTGGCTCGCGACCGGTCAGATTCAGATGGGGCATGCGCGGGCATTGCTCGCCAGCCCTGATCCAACCCTGCAGGGCCAAGAAGTTGTCGCGAAGGGACTATCGGTTCGCCAAACCGAAGCGCTGGTGAGAAAGCTGACCAAGCCGCGCTCGAGCCGCCCCGGAGTAAGCGGCGAACGCGTGGCTGATGCAGATATCACCGCGTTGCAGCGGCAGTTGTCTGATCTTTTGGGCCTAAAGATCAAGATTGATCACAAGGGCAAGTCCGGCAGCGTGACGCTGGCTTATTCATCGCTCGATCAGCTGGATTTAATCTGCCAACGCTTGTCGGGCGAGCGGATTTAACGCCTTGCCGCGCGGGCCAGTGTCAATAATTCGGCATCGGCGAGCAATGGACCCACTGACTTGCTGGCCTTAATCGCCCGCTCTGCGTCCAACAGTCGATCAGAAGCGCGGGCCAAGCGTTCGGGGGACCAGCGGCGCAATTGAGCGCTGATGGGGGCCTTATCCTTCCAAAAAAGCGGTGCCGTGACCGCATCCATCGACTTTCCTGCGGCCAAATCGCCACTCAGCTTCAACAGGAGCTGAACCCGCTTGTTGACGGCGCGAAGCGTGCCAATGCCGTCAATCCCTTCGGAACTGAGTGCCGCCAGTTGATCGGCCATGGCATCCGGCTTCCCGCTCAGCACAGCGTCGGTCAGGCCAGAGAGATCAGGCTCTTCATTGACTGCGCCTATGGCATCCAGTGCATCATGCGTGCCTTCTTTTGGTGCTGCGGGGCTTGCATCCAGATAGAGCGCGAGTTTCTCGACTTCCTTGGCCAAAACCGCACGATCATGGCCGGAAATTGCCACCAAGCGCGAGGCTAGCCGTTGATCGATTCTCAGCCCCTGTTCGCGCGCCATGGCATCGGCTAATTGTGCAAAATCGCTTTCATTGGGCGGATAGCTGGCGAAGCAGGCCACTGCCGGATCGTTGAGCAGGGCTTTCAGCAGGCCTGAAGTCGGTTTGAGGGCTCCAGCGACCAAAACAACTGGATTCTGGCCCTGACCGCCCAAATGGGCTTGAACAGAGGGCAAAGCTTCATCGCCATTGATCGTTGCGACAATGAACCGCTTGCCACCGAACAATGAGTAAGACGCAGCTTCATCCGCCATCCGGGCCGGATCGCCCTTCAGCGTCGGCCCATCCAGATCGATTCGTTCAGCATCAGCGCCCATAGATCGGGCAAGCCGGGCTACCAATGCGCGAGAGCCGCTTTCATCGGGTCCATAGAGAAGGAAGAGGCGAAAACCAGCGCCCCCGCCATCCAAAGCCTTTTCGATCTGGGCCTTATTGGCCTTCACCAAATGCTCCTATTTCGCTTTAGGCTCGGTCCGATTGGCGTAAAGTGCAACCCGCGCCGTGATCTGATCGGCCAATATCTCTGAGAGCCGCTCCAGTGCGCTATTTTCAGCAGCTACTGTTGCATATTCGGAGCTGACCACATCAATACCAACGTCAGAGCCAGCAGTCGCATCAAGCACTACGGCGCCATTGCTTGTATCAACCAAGCGATAGCGGGCCCGCAAAGTCCGTCGCTCACGGGTAATCGTATCATCGCGGCGCACACCAAAGCCCGCAATTTGATCATCGAGCTCAATTTCAAGGCGGAAGGCAGAAGTTGCATCGCCGCCGCTTTGAAGCCGATCATTCAGCGCATTGCGCAGCAGCCAGCCTGACCGGCCATCAATCGGCGCGACGGAAACGGAGCGGAGCAACTGCACCGTCGCTCCCCCTTCGCCACCGCTGTAGAGGGGCCGAAGGCCACAGGCGGAAAGGCTCAGCAGCAAGAGGAGAGGCAGGGCGCGGATCATGCGACGATGTTAACGAGCCGACCGGGCACGACAATCACTTTCTTTGGAATACCGCCGTCCAAAACCCGCTGCACCTTTTCGGATGCAAGCGCAGCGGCTTCCAAAGCGGCTTTGTCAGCATCTTTGGGCACCGTCAGTGTATCGCGCAGCTTGCCATTCACTTGCACAGCAATGGTCGCTTCATCATCGATCAAAAGTGCAGGATCATGGTCTGGCCATGGCTGATCCGCGACCAAGCCTTCTCCACCCATCGCCGCCCAACCTTCTTCGGCCAGATGGGGGATCATTGGCGCGATCAGGCGGGCCAGCGTGCGGATTGCTTCGTCCCGCGATGCGGATGGTGCCGCCTTCTCAATCGCATTGACCAGCTCATGCGTTTTGGCGACGGCCTTGTTGAACTGAAGTGCGCTGATGTCTGCTCCGATGCCTGCAATGGCACGGTGGAGGAGTTTGGTTAATGTTAAATCCTCGCCGGTTACGGGGAGGGGGACCGCGAAGTGGTGGAGGGGAGTTTCAGCCCCATCCACGCCGGAGGGTCCCACCGCCCCCCCTCCGTCGGCTTCGCCGACACCTCCCCACTTGTGGGGAGGATTTACGCTGTCAAACAACCGCCAGATGCGGTTCACAAAGCGCCACGTGCCTTCAATGCCGCTTTCGGACCATTCCAGATCACGCTCGGGCGGAGAATCGCTTAGCATGAACCAGCGCACGGCGTCGGCTCCATAAGCATCGAACATCGGATCGGGATCGACGACATTCTTCTTGGATTTAGACATTTTCTCGATGCGACCAACGGTTACAGCGCGACCATCTTGAGTTGTCGGGCCGTTTCCGCCCTCGATTATCTCTTCGGGAGACAGCCATTTCCCGTCCGGATCAGCGAAGGTTGCATGCGTCACCATCCCTTGTGTGAACAAGGCATCAAAGGGCTCAGATATGTCGATCTTACCGATCTTCTGAAGCGCCCGCGTCCAGAAGCGCGCGTAGAGCAAGTGCAAGATCGCATGTTCAATCCCGCCAATATATTGCCCAACCGGCAGCCATGCCTCTGCCTCAGCCTTGTCGAAGGGCTTGTCATCCGGCTGCGAGGCGAAGCGAATGAAATACCAGCTTGAATCGGCAAAAGTATCGAGCGTGTCGGTTTCGCGCTGCGCAGGCTCACCGCAATTGGGGCAATTCAAATGCTTCCAGGTCGGGTGACGGTCCAAGGGATTGCCGGGAATGTCAAAGCTGACATCCTCGGGCAGCACAATCGGCAAATCCTGACGCGGGACTGGCAGAACCCCGCAGAAACCGCAGTGAATGACCGGGATGGGCGTTCCCCAATAGCGCTGGCGGCTAACGCCCCAATCGCGCAATCGGTATTGGGTCTGGCCTTCACCCCACCCTTCTTGTTCGGCAGTCGCGATGATCGAAGCTTTGGCCTCGTCCACACTCATGCCGTTCAAGAAATGGCTGTTCACAATCCGGCCGGGGCCAGTGTAAGCAACATCGCCTTCGAATTCCGAGTCTTCATCGTCACCTTCGGCCACCACGCGGATCACCGGCAAGCGATATTTGCGGGCAAAATCCAAATCGCGCTGGTCATGGGCAGGGCATCCAAAGACGGCACCAGTGCCATAATCCATCAGCACGAAATTCGCGACATAGACGGGCAAATGCCAGCTTGAATCGAGCGGATGCTCCACGGTCAGGCCAGTGTTAAAGCCCTTCTTTTCTGCCGTTTCTATTTCCGCCGCTGTCGTGCCACCCAACTTGCAATCCGCGATGAAATCCTGAAGCGCAGGCGCATTGGTCGCCAGCTCAGCGGCGAGCGGATGATCCGCTGCTATCGCAACAAAGCTTGCCCCAAACAACGTATCTGGGCGAGTGGTGAAGACATCGATGCCGTCGCCGGTGCCAGTCAAGTTGAAGGTGCAGTTCAATCCTTTGGACTTGCCGATCCAATTTTCCTGCATCAGGCGGACCTTGTCGGGCCAGCGCTCAAGGCTGCCGAGGCCTTCCAGAAGCTCTTCCGCAAAATCGGTGATCTTCAGGAACCATTGGTTGAGCTTCTTCTTTTCAACCAGCGCTCCCGATCGCCAGCCGCGTCCGTCGATGACCTGCTCATTGGCAAGCACCGTCATATCGACGGGATCCCAATTGACCGTTGATTCCTTGCGGTAGACAAGCCCTGCCTTCAGGAAATCAAGGAAAAGCGCCTGTTCTTGGCCATAATAGTCTGGCTCGCAGGTCGAAAGCTCCCGGCTCCAATCAATCGCGAGGCCAAGCCGCTTCAGCTGTTTCTTCATCGCTTCGATATTGGCGCGGGTCCAAGCGCCGGGGTGGACCTTCTTTTCCATCGCAGCATTTTCGGCCGGCATGCCAAAGCTGTCCCAGCCCATGGGGTGGAGCACGGCGTGCCCGGTCATCCGCTTATGCCGGGCCAGCACATCGCCCATCGTATAGTTGCGGACATGGCCCATATGGATGCGGCCCGATGGATAGGGGAACATCTCCAAGATGTAGGATTTCGGGCGCGGATCGCTTGCCGGCGGCGTCAAGAAGGTCGCGGCGTCGGTCCACGCCTTCTGCCACTTGGGATCAGAACTGAGGGGATTGAAGCGGGAGGTCATGATTTCAGTCTAAACTCTTCGTGATCGTCGTTACGTCGTGCCTTCGTGTGAAACCCTCTCGCACTGCCGCTTGGTTTAAGCGACGACCAATTTCACACGAAGGCACGAAGGGAGGATGGTCACGAAGTAGAATATCACCCAGCAATCGTTGATCGCCGGAGGTCTCTCGCCTTAGTGAGGATGATTTCTTCAAGCTTTTGCACGGTCGCAGCTTGCACAGGCGCGTCGACCCAGCGGCCTTCTTGCGCGACCTGCCGGCTTGCGGCGACGCGCACTGCATCGGCGCGGAGATCCTGATCGAGGATCGACACCGTCAGCTTCATCCGTTCGGCCTGATTATTGGGGCTTGAATACCAATCGGTCACAATCACGCCGCCGTTCGAATCGGTCTGCACCAAAGGCATGAAGGAAATTGTATCCAGCGCCGCGCGCCACAAATAAGCATTCACGCCGATTTGCGTGACTTTTGAAGCCGCGAGATCAGCTTTTCTCACCTGATCTTCGTCGTTTTTACCACCGCCAAGGAACGGCACGCCTTTGGCCAAATCCTTCTGAACTGCGGCGCATCCACTGAGGGCGATGGCACTTGCCGCAAGCAAGATCAGGGGGCGTTTCATGGTCATTCCTCATCGTAATAAAATAGACGTAATAGGGCGCTTATACGCGGGTTTGCGAGCGCCGCAAGCGTAAGCGAGTCGTTCCAATGGGGCGGAAATGTGGCAAGCGTGCAACAACGTGCAACAAAGTGAGGCAAAGCACTGGTTTTTGTCCACAGGCTTGCTACATTCGAAGGGAAGGAGTGCAATTGCGAGTCCGATGAACAGGGTGGTGAAGCTATCGATGGTGACTGTGGCGGCGCTTGGCGCGGCCCTTTTTGCCATGGCTCCAGCCTCCGGTGCCCCTGAAAAGGCCGGGAAATTCAAGGCTCGTATGCAATCGACCTCCAGTGAAATGGGCTTCTTCACACCTGCTGCTGCTGACCCGCGACTCGCCGCGGCCTATGCGCGCGGTGGTCTCAACAATCAGGGTTTTCGTTTCACGCCTGTGGGGGCGAGTCGCAATCGCGCTGTGACTGTTGCTGTCCGTGCCAATGGTGCAGCGAAAGCCAATGGTCTGGTGATGCGTGATGTGCCGCCAGTTTCATCGCTTTCGTCCGCAGCGCCAACGCTTGGCGTGCAGCCTGTGTCCTATAGCCTTGGTGCTGCGGTCGGCTGGAAGAAGTTCGCGCTGCCTGGTGATCTCAACCGCGTTGATATCAGTGCGCTTGCTGTTGATCGTGACAAGAAAGACAGTGCACCAACGGCCGCCAAGAAATGGAGCAGCCGGGTTCAAGTTTCGGCTGAACGTCCATTGGGTCAAGCCCCACGGACTCTGACCGGCTCTGAAAGCCTTGCACTTGATGTGGGCGGTGCTTTCCGTTTGACTCGCAACCTCGATGTAACGGCAGGGGTGCGGTATAAGTCAGAGCGGGATCGGCTTCAGCAAGTGGATGATCGCCGTGATAGCCAAGCAGTCTATGTCGGGACAGCGTTCCGCTTCTAAGGCCCGGCGGGTCCGTTTTCTGTAAGTTCCGCTCACCCTGAGCTTGACGAAGCATGTCCTGAGCGCCTGCAAGGCAGTCGAAGGGGGTTGTTATCACGAGCTCGAAACCGAATGGGCTTCGTCAAGCTCAGCCTGAGCGGGGTGGAATATAAGCTTTCAGAATGTGGTTAGCCCGTCAATCGCTGCCCAACCCCAAATCCCAAAGCCTCCCAAAGATCGGGCCTTCGGCTCGGTCATACCACCAAGCGCAATGACCGGCGTCTTGGCTTTTCGAATCAATTGCCCGAATCTGACCCGACCCAGTGCCTTGGCACCGGCATGGCTGCGCGTTTCGAAGACAGGGGAGACAAACAGCAAATCCGCGCCCGACCTTTCAGCCGCAATCAGCTCGCGAAAGCTGTGAACGGGGGCCGTACGGAGCCGAATCGCGCGGTGCGTGGAACGGCTATGGCTCCCCACTGCACGCCAGTGTCTAGCGAGCTTCTCAGGGCCGGCCACCACGACCAACCGTCTGGCCTTCGCGATCCGCTGCACGGCTTTGAACAGGTGCTCACGATCCGGAGACCCATAGTGGCGAAAGACCACACCTGATCCCTTGGGCAAGGCGGCAAGGCTCGTCCATAAAGCCTCGCCCATGCGCTCGTCTGTCATCAGCCAGAGCCGCGGGAGAGCACGAGAGGGGGAGTAGCGAGAAAGCACAGCCGCCCCTATAGCAGCGGCCATGACGCAAACGGAACCACTTGCCGCACTCCAGGCTCAGATCGCGATGATTGCCAAACGCTCAGGCAGAAAAGTCGCGGATATCAACCTGATCGCTATCTCCAAAACCTATGGCGCAGCGGCCATTCGGCCGTTGATTGCGGCCGGGCAACGCCTCTTTGGTGAAAATCGCGTGCAGGAAGCAGCTGCCAAATGGCCGGAGTTGATTGCTGAAACGCCCGATGTTGACTTGCATCTTGTCGGCCAGTTGCAATCCAACAAAGCAGAGGAAGCAGTCGCGCTTTTTTCGACTATTCACAGCGTGGATCGCTCGTCGTTGATTGCCGCGCTCGGGAAAGCGCAGCAAAAGCTCGGGAAAAGCCCGCGCTGCCTCCTGCAAGTCAATATTGGCAATGAGGATCAAAAAGGCGGATGCGCCGTGGCGGATATTCCCGCGCTCTTGGCCGAGGCAAAAGCGGCGGGCCTTGATATGGTCGGTCTGATGGCCGTCCCGCCCGCTGATACCGAAGCCGCGCCCTATTTCGCACTTCTCGCCAAATTGGCACGCGATCATGGTCTTTCTGAGCTGAGTATGGGCATGTCGGCGGACTATGAGGCTGCGATCATGTTGGGGGCGACCTATATTCGCGTCGGCAGCGCTATTTTCGGTGCGCGCGCCTGATGAGCGGGCCAGTCAAACGTTCCGTCACCATTGCAGGGCATGAAACCTCGATCAGCCTCGAACCCGTCTTTTGGGACGCTCTCAAACAGGCGGCCGCCGAAGAAGGTCTGCCCATCAATGCCCTGATCGCGCAAATTGATCTTGGCCGAATCAGTGGGCCGAACCCGTCCAATCTCGGCAGTGCAATCCGCGTCTGGCTATTTCAGCGAGTGAGTAACACGCGCGCCTGACCCGCGATTTGGGCCAGCATGGCAGGCGTTGGCGTCATCCCGCGCTGGGCTTGATCGATCATGGCGCGGAAGTCCGAAACGCGCACCTGCTGCCCTTTGATCCATTGCTCAACAGCAGCAACCGGCTTCTTGCCCCCAACGCGCCCCAGAAAATCGAGCCGCATCGTCTGGAAATCTCGCGCAATGCTGGCCGCCAAGAGCCGTTCCCAAGGGTCCTCAGGGTCAAGCTGCATGGCCACCCCTTGCGCCCAATCAATCCCAAGCGCATCGCCGATATGGGCAAAGGCATTGGTTAGCCCAACAACATCCTGATTCGTGCGAGTGGCAAGCGCGGCCAAGCCAATTGCTCCATCCAGCTCCGCTAAACGCACCAAAGCCTCGGCAATGGGTTCAGGCGCACCAGCATCGGTCAGCCGCCCCGCAAAGGCCATGGTCTGGCGCTTGGCTTCGGGGGCCAGAAGGTCAGTGCGTTTGGCTGATAGGGTTTGTATCGTCGGGCGATAAGCCTTGATCGCTGCATCTGCTCCACGCCCTTCGACGGCATTGCGGAGAAGATCGGCCATATGCGCGCGCATTTCGATGGAAACCTGCTCAAACAGCATCAAACGTGTCGCCTCTGGCATCGTGCCTTCGTCAATCTGCGCCCATAGTTTGCGGAGATCGAATAGATCCTCAGCAATCACAAAGGCTTCGGCAACCGCACCCAGACTTGCGCCTTCCTCTTCGGCCAATTCGAAGGGCTGAATAATCCCCATCCGGTTGACGATCCGGTTGGCAAGCTTGGTCGCGACAATCTCCTTGCGCAAAGGATGGGCTAAAATCGCACCGCCATGTTTATTCCGCATTTCGCGCGGGAAAGCGGCAAGCAGATCATCTTCGCAGGCTTTGTCTATGCCCAAATTGCCTTGCTCAATCTCCGCCTGAAGCGCGAGCTTGGCGGTCGACAGGATGACGGCCAGTTCGGGGCGGGTGAGGCCCTTGCCATCGGCCGCGCGGCGAAGCAGCTCATCATTGGGGGCAATGCCTTCTACGACGCGATCCAGCTGCCCCTTGCTTTCGAACCGCTCAAGAATACGAATATGCGCTGGCACATCGCGCTTCCCATCCCGCCCCGCAATGGAGAGGGCCAGCGTTTGCAGGCGATTATCCTCAAGTACTAGATCAGACACATCATCGGTCATCCGGGCGAGCAAGCTGTTGCGGGCCTTCATTGAAAGTGTGCCGGACCGCACCTCAGCGCCAAGCGCGATCTTGATATTCACTTCATTGTCTGAACAATCGACGCCGGCACTATTGTCGATAAAGTCCGTGTTCGATCGTCCACCGCGCAACCCGTAAGCGATTCGTGCGGCTTGGGTCAGACCAAGGTTCGCGCCTTCGCCGACCACCTTGGCTTGGACATCCTCTGCATTCACTCGGTGCGCATCATTGGCCTTATCGCCGGCGTCGGCTTGGCTTTCGGCGCGCGCCTTGATGTAAGTCCCAATGCCGCCAAACCATAGAAGATCGACTTGGGATTTGAGGATCGCACCGATGATGGCGGATGGATCAAGTGCATCCGCTTCAACCCCCAGCATCGCTTTCACTTCTGGCGACAAGGGAATGGATTTCGCTGAACGCGGGAAGATCCCACCGCCCTTGCTGATCAGCTTGGCATCATAATCGGCCCAGCTTGAACGCGGGAGTTGGAACATTCGAGCCCGTTCGTCCCAGCTTTTCGCTGGGTCTGGATCGGGATCAAAGAAGATGTGGCGATGATCAAAGGCCGCGACCAGCTTGATCGCTTTCGAGAGCAGCATGCCATTGCCAAAGACATCGCCCGACAT
>DLOX01000167.1 GCA_002478575.1 Sphingomonadales bacterium UBA7473
GCGCGCGGTGCCAAGATCTACGCAGAAGTCATCGGCTATGGCATGTCGGGCGACGCTTATCATGTGACCGCGCCGCATCCAGAAGGATCTGGGGCTTACCGTTCAATGGAAATGGCGATGAAGCGCTCTGGGCTCTCGCTGGCTGATATCGATTACGTGAACGCACATGGCACCTCCACCCCGATGGGCGATGAGCTTGAGCTAGGCGCGGTGCGCCGTTTGTTTGGCGATCACCTAAACACTATGTCTATGAGCAGTACGAAGTCCGCGATCGGCCATTTGCTAGGCGGGGCAGGGGCGGTGGAAAGCATCTTCTGCATGCTTGCCATTCGTGATCAGATCGTACCGCCAACGCTTAATCTCGACAACCCCTCGGATAGCTGCATTGGCGTCGATCTCGTGCCACATGTCGCGAAGAAGCGGGTGGTTCGCGCGGCGCTCAACAATAGCTTCGGCTTTGGCGGGACCAATGCCAGCCTTGTAATGCGGGCGGTATAATTTCGATGCGGGCAGTATTTGCCCTTTTGCTGGCCATTTGCCTTGCCGCCTGTTCAGGGGGCAGCGCGGACAAAGACACGGTTGTGGTCATCAAACAAGGCTCCAGCCTGACCGCTGCTGCGCGTTCGCTCGAAGAAGCAGGTGCCATCGATTCGGCTGATGGTTTTCTGCGATATGCGAAAATCTTCGGTGGCAGCACATCGATCAAACCCGGTGAGTATCAGATCAAAGCGGGTATGGATTCGGATGAGATTCTGGAGCTGATTCAGTCTGGAAAGACGTTCCAGCGCTTCGTGATTGTTCCGCCGGGCATGCCCTCAATCCTAGTGCATGAACGCTTGATGGCGACTGACTTGCTGACCGGACCTGTGCCTGTGCCCGCAGAAGGCTCGATCTTGCCGGACAGCTATGCCTATACCAAAGGCGAAAGCCGCGCGGCAGTTTTGAAGCGTATGCAAGACGCGATGACGAAGACGCTTGCTGAGCTTTGGGCTGCACGGAAGCCAACAACCGTTGTGAAAACCCCTCAAGAAGCGATCAACTTGGCCGCGATTGTGGAAAAGGAAACGTCAAAGCCCGAAGAACGCCGCACCGTCGCGGGCGTCTATTCGAACCGAGTTCGGGTCGGCATGAAGCTGCAGGCGGATCCCACTGTTATTTACCCGGTCACCAAAGGTAAGCCGCTTGGACGTCGCATTCTCCGGTCTGAGCTGGATAATGACAATGGCTACAACACCTATGCCCGTGCGGGCCTGCCCATTGGTCCAATCGCCAATCCGGGAAAAGACTCTATTGCTGCGGTCCTTGATCCAGAACCAACGCGTTACATTTACTTTGTTGCCGATGGAACGGGCGGGCATGTGTTTGCTGAGACCTTGGCGCAGCATAATGCCAATGTTGAAAAATGGTTCGCGTTGCGGCGTGCCAAGGGGGAAATGTAGAGCCGATCAAGGCTCTACAATGTTAAACGCCCCGCCCATGGGTTCAATCGCAGCCAACAAAGCTTCTACCGCTGAACGATCGCCTTCGACCTTCAGCCCAACCGCTTCCAACTGAGCGAGCGGCAGTTTCTGGAAAAGCAGCCCAAGGAACATGATCCGGGGGGCAGAAATGCTGGCTTGGGGCGCTACGTGGCCTACGCCCATTTCACTGATCATCACGGAGTTAGCGAGGCTAATCTTTGCCGTTTCCTTGCGGTCGGTAATGTTGAAATTGACGGTGAGCTTCTTGTCCCCAGCGACCAATGGATCGATCCGCGTTGCCACTGAATCAAGCAGCAATCCGGTCGGGATCGAAGACACGACATCCCGGCTTTGCGTCGCGACGCTTGCCTTGACGCCCTCACGCAAATCCCGCGCTGCGGATAAGAATTGATTGCGCCAAATCGCGGATTCCGCCTGATAACCTTGTTGTTCATAGCTATCTGCCAGCAGCGCACGGCCCGCTTTGTTCGCTGGATCAGCAAAGACCAGCATGTTGAGAATATCGGATGACCAGCGATAGTCGCCTTTCGCCATGGCGGCCTTCGCCGTTGAAATGACTTTCGCAGGCCCGCCCATTGCAGCCACCATGCGCTTGCCGCGCTCAACGGGCGGATGTGCATTCAAATGAGCGGGCACAGCATCATACCAGCCCAGATAGAATTGATAGATGCCCTTCGCATTGTGATTGTAAGTGCCGTAATAGCCGCGGGTTGACCATTGGTTTGCCAATCCCGGCGGCGGAGCAAGCCCTTCGGCAAGCTCGACTTGCGTTTCTCCCTTATTCATCCGCCGGACGGTCTGATCGTGGAGAAACTTGTAATTGTCCCGATGCGCGGTCAGAAAATCGCGGACGACGGGCTTGCCAAAGCGCGGCCAGCAATGGCTAGAAACGAGCGTCTCGGCCTTGTCGGCATAAAGGTTGATCGCTTCGGTCAGGTAGAAGGCCCAGCGATGAGCATCGCGAACTTTGGCTCCACGCGGGGTCAGGATATTGTGGAGCGAGCAGGTCGTTTGCTCAGCGACCAGAAAGACCTTTTCCGACGGGATCATGACATTAAACTCAGCAGGGGCTTCAGTATGCGGCACCATCTGAAATTCGAGGGTTATGCCATCGACTTGGAGGACATCGCCCGTCTTGCGCACAAGATCGGTGGGGGGAAGCAAAGTGATTGACCCGCCCGGAATGCCCGAACCAATGCCGCTGCCGATGGAGCCTTGAGCCCCCGGCTTCAAGCCGCCGCCAAATTGATAGCCCGCGCGTCGGCCCATGGCGGCACCTGCCATCACGCTTTCAGAACTGGTTTCTTCGATGAAATGCTCAGGTGCGATGATGCGTGTTTTTCCGGCCTTGATGTCATCCTCAGAAGCGACGCCGCGCACGCCGCCATAATGGTCCCCATGGCTATGGCTGTAGAGCACAGCAGACACCGGACGTGCGCCGAGGGTTTCATTGACGAGCGCCAAGCCAGCGGCAGCGGTTTCCTTGGTAGTCAAGGGATCGATCAGGATCCAACCCGTCTGTCCCTTCACGACCGTCATGTTGGACACATCAAAGCCGCGCACTTGCCAAACATTGTCACTGACTTTGTAAAGCCCATGTTTGGCAAGCAGCTTCTGGTGCCGCCAAAGACTGGGGTTCACGCTTGGCGGAGCATTGCCTTTCATCCAAGCATAGGCATCAAGGTTCCAAACAGGCTTTCCAGCATCATCCTTGATGATCGGGTCTTTGCGGGTCGCGACAAAGCCTTGGTCGGCGAAGCGTTCATCGCTGCCATCGTCAGCGGGGAGGCGCTTTGCAATCTCAGCTTGAGCGGCGATGGTCGCCGCGCTGGCTGGCTTCGGCGCAAAGTCTTGGGCGTGGGCTGTCGTCGAGAGCAGTAGTGCCAAAAAGCCCAGATATTTCAGTCGCATCCTCATCCTCCCCTTGTTTCCTACTGTGTCGGACAGTCCAAGAGGAAGGTCAAGCGGGAAGGGCGAAAGCCACGAAAGCCACACTATCGCGGGGTATGTAGCTTTCGCCGGTTGCTAGAGCCTCAGCCCAGTCGTTTCTTCCAATCCAGCCACGATGTTTAGAGACTGCACGCATGCCCCGCCTGCGCCTTTGCCGAGATTGTCGAGGGCAGCGACCAAGCGCACTTGGCTTCCAGCGGCATTGGCAAAGACGAACAGGTCTAGCCGATCTGTGCCAGCAGCATATTCTATGGTCAGATTTGATTCGTCTAAATCATTGATTATATTGACTAATTTACTATTCTCGTAAGCGTGGCGTAGGCAAGCTCTCAAGTCATCGGCATGTGCCGCATCGGGCATCGCCCCCAACATCAAGGGCACATCGACGATCATCCCGCGAAAGGTGCGAGCGACCGATGGCGCGAAAATCGGCGCATGCGCCAATCCAGCATGCTGCTGCATTTCAGGCACATGTTTATGCGCTAAGCCAAGCGCATAGGTGCGCCAGGCCGTAGCCGTCCCGCCCTGTTCAAATTCGGCAATCATGGCTTTGCCGCCGCCGGAATATCCGGAGACCGCGTTGACCGTGAAGGGCCAATGCGCGGGGACCAAGCCCTCATCGAT
>DLOX01000027.1 GCA_002478575.1 Sphingomonadales bacterium UBA7473
AGATCCCGGCTTTGACGAACAAGCGGCCAAGCCGCGCTGGAAGGCTCCTCGGCCGCAAAATACGCGCCAATTGCAGTCAGCGCTGCAGCCGCATCGGCACGCGAACGCACGGCACCTGATGGCAACGCCCCGACGGCGGGGGTCTCGCCATCAAGCGCAGAGGTAGCCATACTCGCCGCGACCAGCACCTCGTCAGGCGCGAGGAGCGCCACCATCTCCTGCAAGATCGTTGGGAGTCGTTCCAGCCTGAGCCAGGATATGCCCCGTGGCCTCTCGGAGAACGATTGGTTGATTGCTTGGACGCTGGCAAGACAACCGGCCACAAGAGCGTGGGCCTCGGTCTTGGCGTCCGCGTTCAAGTCGCGGATGGCCTGGCCGATCGGAGCGAAATCGGTGTCGGCCTCAGCCTCTCGCGGTTCAAGCTTGCCACTGCTCAGGAGATGCTGACGAAACGACACCCAGCCCGCGCGCCGGGTATTGACGAGTGGTGCAGACTGCAAGGGCATCACAACCTGCGGCATGTCATCTAGCGAAGCCAGCATCGCGCCGCGGAAGCTCGCGTCTTCGCCCATCGCCTTGGGATTGATTTCGTCCCACCGCTCTTTGAGGAACGATGCGATGGTGCCGAGGGTAGCCGCAAAGAGCTCAAGCTTGCGGTCGAGCAGGGCAAGCTTTCCTTTGATCACCAGCAACCGAACGTCACGGCTGCGAGCAAGCAGTCGGTCAATAGCTGTATGCTCTTGTGCGAAGTCAATCGTCGCACGGTCAAAAGCAAAGTAATTCTCAGGCAGAAGTGTTTCGACCCTGGCCATGAAACCAAGGAAGTCAGGATCACCTGCCTCGTCGAGGTCGGGTCCACAGACGTCGTCTTCCGAGATGGGCTCAAGAAGGCTGCTCAGCTCCATCGGCTGCCTCCCCCATTCTTCTCCGACTTTGATGGACGACCCGCGCGCACGCCAGAACTGTCCTTCCCCATTCCCGGCGCAAGTTAGATTGGGCGAAACGGATCCCGCATCAGCCAAATGGCGGATGCTGCCAAACTGCACTTGCCTATCATCGGGATCAGTGAGGAGGACGTGTTCTAAGATGCGTGATCCATTTTCGCAGACAGACCGCATGGTCAAACTGACGACGCACCTGGGCGAGGAAGACCTTGTGATCGACTCGATGACAGTCGACGAGGGGATCAACCGTCTTTTCCGGATCGATCTCCGCTGCGATGGTTCCCGCGACGACATTGATCTCAGGGACTGCATCGGCAAACCGTGGAAGATCGAGTGTCAGGTCCGTCACGAAGGACGCGCGTTGGTGCGGTACTTTCATGGCGTTGTCGCGGAAGCGGAGCGCTTGAGCACAGGCGAAGCGCGATACGCTTTCGTTCTCAGGCCACGGCTCTTTGTTGGCAGCTTGAACAGAGACATCTGCGTCAATCATGATTTAGGTCATGATCAAATCATCCGAAAATATGTCTCACGTTTTGAAAAAAACTCTAAGATTGATGTTTCCAAAGAAAAACATCTCACCATTACGCAGTATCAAGAGAGCGATCTCAATTTCATTAATAGAATATGTCAGAGAATATCGATCAATTATTTTTTTAAGAATGAGAAAGAAGATTACGAGATTATTTTTTCGGATAACGATGGTTGCTTTTCAACAAGCGAACATTTGCCCAATATCTCCTTTGCACCAGCGCAGCCAAAGAATGGCACGACTGGACTGCGGCTCTGGTCACTGATCAATGGGCGACGGCATGACAAGGTGCATGTGACGCTCGGGTATTATCGGCGCGAAGAGCCCAAAGCTGATATGCGGGCAGAAGCGGATTTTGGCTCCGATACGACATCGGAGGCATTCGAATGGCATTCTGCCGACGACCGCTATCAATCCAAGGACAGAGGAAAGATCTTCGCGGAGGTCGAGCGTGATGCGATGATGGCAGATCGACGCCTCATCTCCGTCGCAGGCAATTGCATCATGCTTGCGCCTGGAACGAAGACAACAGTCACCGACCACGGCGACCCCGCTATGAACAAGGCCTTCCTGGTCGTCAGCGCCCGCCATCACTTCGAAGGACAATCGACCCGGACAGGCGGCAAGGCTGCTGCTGGGACATATAACTGTCACTTCGAGTTTCTTGATGCGACCATCAAGTATCGCCCGCCACACATCACGCCTAAGCCTAAGATCTACGGCGTACAGACAGCTCACGTCATCGACAGAAAGCAGCAGGTTCCAGACGATCAGACGCCCCCCGGACCTTCAGAAGAGATCGATGTGGACGAAGACGGGCGGATCCTCGTGCGCTTTAACTGGCGTGGCAGGGCAGACGACACGCACCATCGGAATACATCGCGCCGGGTGCGGGTGGCGCAGATGTGGGCAGGTGCTGGATGGGGAACGCAGTTCATTCCACGGGTCGGCATGGAAGTGGTGGTCAGCTTCCTCAACGGCGATCCGGATGTTCCCATTGTGGTTGGCGCTGTCTACCACGCCGAAAACCAGCATCCCTACGCGCTTGAGGCGAAGAAAACCCAGTCCGGGATCAAGACCCGCTCGACGAAGGACGGCAAGGGCTACAACGAGCTGATGTTTGAGGATAAAAAAGGGAGCGAACTCGTCCGCTTCCAGGCCGAACGCAATCTCCAGTCGCTGGTGAAAGCGGAAGAAACGCGCGAGGTCGGTGCGAGCCGCAAGACCAACATCACAAAAAATGATCTTCTCGATATTGGT
>DLOX01000094.1:0-604 GCA_002478575.1 Sphingomonadales bacterium UBA7473
CGGGTCTCGGCATCAGTTGGATGACGATGGATAAAGATATGCGCAACTTGGCCACAAATCTGCCGACGGATCGTGATGTGCTCTTCTGGTCAGTGCCCCAGCGCGATGCCGCTTTCCGATCGATGGATCGGCTTCCCATGCTCGCCAAGGTCAATGTCATTGAGGCCGGCGACACAGTCTCGCCGCTCCCCAAAGGGCCTGAGCTGAAGCTCGGCACTGATCTTGGGGCTTACATGAAGGCCCAGCGCACGGCCGGCATGGTCATCGTGCAAGACGGCAAGCTGCGGCTCGAAAAATATGGTCTCGATTTTGATGGTAATGGCAAATGGACCAGCTTCTCAGTCGCCAAGTCGTTGACGTCCACAATGGTGGGTGCGGCCATCAAGGATGGGTTCATCAAGAGCCTTGATGACAAAGTGACCCAATATATCCCGGAGATGAAAGGCTCTGCCTATGACGATGTTACGGTTGAGCAGTTGCTGACCATGACGTCAGGCATCAAGTGGAATGAGGATTATGAGGATCCAAAGTCCGATGTGGCGCTGTTCAATGAGCATAAGGCGGAACCGGGCATTGATGTCACCGTAAGCTATATGCGCAAGCT
>DLOX01000094.1:652-6434 GCA_002478575.1 Sphingomonadales bacterium UBA7473
TATATGCGCAAGCTGCCGCGTGAAGCTCCTGCTGGCGAAAAATGGGTCTACAAGACAGGCGAGACCAATTTGATCGGCGTGTTGGTCAGCAAAGCCACTGGCAAGTCCTTATCCAGCTACCTGTCAGAAAAGGTCTGGGCACCCTTTGGGATGGAGCAAGATGCGAGCTGGCTTTTGGGCTCAAGTGGGCACGAGATCAGCGGCTGTTGCGTCCAAGCATCGACGCGGGACATGGCCCGTTTTGGTCAGTTCATTCTGGGCGGTGGAATGGCGGGCGGCAAAGCCGTTTTGCCCGAAGACTGGATCGCGAAAGCCACCACCAAGCAAGCCGATATTGGCGCGCCGGGACAAGGATACGGCTTTCAATGGTGGACCAATGATGATGGCAGCTTTGCGGCTCAGGGCATTTTTGGCCAAGGGATCTTCATCGATCCAAAACGGAAACTGGTGATCGCGACCAATGGCAATTGGCCAATGGCGACGGGCGCAGCGGTGGATGCCCAGCGTGAAGCTTTCTACAAGTCGGTTCAAGCTGCCGTCGATGCTGAGACGAAAAGCTAAGCCGAAGTGGAAAAGAATCACAGTTTAACGGATGCTTTACGACATTGGCCCTACGCTCTTGACATGCAGGGAGAGGCAGAAGGGGCTGAAAAAGCAATGAAATCTGGCTGGAAGGCCAGACTTCACAAATTCGTCTTCCCTGATCTGCCGCCGGAAATCGCCGACAGCTTTCAATCCGACCAAATGAATCGCGTCTTGCGTCACATGCCGATGATCTATGCGGTTGGAACGTTGAACATGATCATCGTCATTGCCCTGTGCGTAAAGAAGGGACTTCCTTTCCATTTCTACGGCTGGATGTTTGGCTTGTCGCTCTTCACCTTCGCTCGGATGGTCATCTGGACCAGGCGCGCACGACAGCCAGTTGACGATCTCGATCCCCAAACCCTTCTCGTCAGTACGACATTGATTGGAATTGCCGGGATGGGGATGCTGAGCCTTTGGGCGTCGGTCAGCTTCATTATGGGCTATCTGGATGATGTTGTGGTCATCCCGGTTTCCATCGTTTTTGGCGCAACCTGCGTTGCGCACTGCTTAGCTCCGATGCGAACAGCAGCTTCCGGCACTTTGATTGCCGGCATCTTTCCTATTGCCATTGTGATGGTCGGCTTGGGCGACTTTGAAACCAAGTTGCTGGGTGTTTGCATGTTGACCGTAGCAGCGATGATGTTGCCATTTGTTTCTCAGCAATATGAGAATTTGGTCAAATCATTGGTGTTGGAAGGCCAAATTCGCGTTCAAGCTTATACGGATGCGCTGACGGGCCTTCCGAACAGGCGTGCAATGATGGATGCGCTGCATTCTGCTTGCGCAAGGCAAAGGCCTTTCGCCGTTGCCTTGCTTGACCTTGATGGTTTCAAGGCGGTGAATGATAGTTTGGGGCACCATGTAGGCGATTTGCTGATCCAACATGTTGGTCAAAGAATGGAAGCAACCCGAGCAACGGGTGATTTGGTGGGGCGTCTTGGCGGCGATGAATTCATCATTCTCATGCACAATGTGAAAGATGAAGCCGATATCTCCGGTCGCGCCTCTCATCTGATGATGGATCTATGCCGACCCACACTATTGGCAAATGAACATCATGTGCCCATCGCGGCGAGCCTTGGCTATGCCATCAGTCCCAAGGATGGCGTCCAAGTGGAGGCGTTGCTGATCGCAGCTGACCGGGCGCTTTATTCCGAGAAGCGTGCAGGCAAGCCGACTGGCGCTCAAGCAAATTTAAAGGCCGCATAGCACCGCTGCACCAAAAGGGCATTTGCCCCGATGGATTCAGATGGGTATAGCGACGGCATGTCTTCAATCCGTCCTTGGCGTGACATTATCCGCCGCAAAAGCCGTCAGATCATGGTGGGCAATGTGCCTGTGGGTGGCGATGCCCCGGTTACTGTTCAGACGATGACCAACACACTGACTTCTGATCCTAAGGCAACGATTGATCAGATCAGGTGGTGTGAAGAGGCGGGTGTGGATATTGTCCGTGTCTCTTGCCCGGATGTTGAATCGACTGCAGCCTTGAAGCAAATTGTCCGCGCGGCTCGCGTGCCAATCGTTGCGGATATTCACTTCCACTATAAGCGGGGGCTTGAGGCAGCAGATGCAGGCGCCGCTTGCTTGCGGATCAATCCCGGCAACATCGGATCTTCAGAACGCGTGAAGGAAGTTGTCAACGCCGCCAAAGCCAATGGCTGCGCGATCAGGATTGGCGTGAATGCAGGGAGCCTAGAAAAGGACCTGCTTGAGAAATATGGCGAGCCTTGCCCCGAAGCGCTGGTTGAAAGCGCGCTTGATCATATCAAGCTGCTCCAAGACCATGATTTTCATGAGTATAAAGTTGCGGTGAAGGCCAGCGACCATTTCCTTGCAGTGGCGGCCTATCAGCAATTGGCTGAAGCAGTGGATTGCCCGCTGCACCTAGGCATCACTGAAGCTGGCGGCTTGATCGCGGGCACGGTGAAATCCGCGATTGGAATTGGCTCGCTCCTTTGGTTTGGGATTGGAGACACAATCCGCGTGTCGCTTTCGGCTGAGCCGGAAGAAGAGGTCCGCGTTGGCTTTGAAATATTGAAGGCGCTGGGCATCCGGACCCGCGGCGTGCGTGTTGTCAGCTGCCCCAGCTGTGCTCGTCAAGGCTTTGACGTGATCCGCACCGTGCAAGCGCTGGAAGAGCGGCTTCAGCATATCCAGACGCCAATGTCGCTTTCAGTGCTGGGCTGTGTTGTGAATGGCCCCGGAGAAGCGCGGGAGACTGACATTGGCCTCACCGGTGGCGGCAACGGCAAGCATATGGTTTATCTGTCAGGCGTGACCGATCATCATGTCCAAGATGAGGACATGATTGGACATATTGTGAAATTGGTCGAAGCAAAGGCTGCTGAGATTGAGGCCGGAACCTCGGTCAGCATGGATACGCTTCACGGCAAAGCCGCTTGAGCCTCTACGCGGCGTTTGCCTGTTGCTTAAGCTGCCAATTGTTGATCACATCGCGCGCTTCATGCGCTGGCATAGGTCGACCAAACAGATAGCCTTGGATTTTCTTGCATCCGAGTTGCGCGATCTTCATGCATTCGTCTTCAGTTTCAACGCCTTCCGCTGTGGTTGACATGCCAAGGCTGTCCGCCAGTGCAACCACGGCGCGGATGATTGCTAGGCTTTCCGGCGCATTCTTCGCGGCTCCTTGGACAAAAGAGCGGTCGACCTTGATGGTTGAGAATTTGGTTTTCGACAGATAGCCGAGCGATGAGTAGCCCGTGCCGAAGTCATCGAGCGACAGCTTCACACCAAGCCCCAGGATGCGATCCAGCACCGCAATGGCTTGGGTGCCTTCGCTCATGAAGAGGCTTTCGGTAACCTCAATTTCCAATCGATGGGGCGGAAGGCCTGCTTGCGACAGGGCAGAAACAATGACAGCAACGAAGCCAGAATCGAGCAGCTGCTCAGCCGAAACGTTTACGGCAACCTTCACTGTCGATGGCCAATTTGCAGCTTCTTTGCAGGCGGTCCGCAACACCCACTCGCCGATGGGTCGAATAAGGCGAGCGTCTTCGGCAATCGGAATGAATTTTGCCGGCGAAACATGCCCCAGCTCAGGATTGTGCCAGCGGAGCAGAGCCTCGAAGCTCTCGATTTGCCCGCTTTGCGCGTTCACCACTGGTTGATAGTTCAGCAGCATTTCATTGCGCTCAAGCGCTTTGCGGAGGGCAATTTCTAGCACGCGCCGCTCTTCAGCATGAACATGCAAGTGTGCTTCGTACATTGTAAAGGAACTGCCACCATTATCTTTGGACCGATAGAGGGCCAAGTCGGCAGAGCGCGTAAGCATTTCCGCGGTGCGACCATCACGGGGGCTTATGGCTGCGCCCACACTTGCGCCAATATAGATGATATGCTCGTCAACTTCATATGGCTCAGACAGTTTTTGTATAATCTGATTGGCGACCCGCTCGACTTGGCTCAGTTCGCGCACATCTTTGACCACAACTGCAAATTCATCACCGCCAAGTCGGCCGCAGATTTCATTGTCGCTCATGATCGATTTTAGGCGAAGGGCAACGATTGAAAGCAGCCGGTCTCCGATTGGATGGCCTAAAGTGTCATTTACGGCTTTGAAGCGATCAAGGTCGATCATCATGAAACCACTTCGACCGCGCCACTGCTCGGCCTTGTCCATGGCTTCGCCAAGCACCTCGCTCAGCTGTAACCGGTTGGGAAGGCCCGTCAGCGTGTCAAACTTCGCCATATGATTGATCTTGTCTGCGCTGCGCCGAGCCGCAGTCACATCCGAACCAACGCCGTGAAAGCCAAGGAACGTGCCGGCATCATCGAAGCGGGGAGAAGCCGAAAACTCCCACCAATGCTGTTCGTTTTTGACCCTGATGGGAACGACGAGATCTGAGAAGCTTTCGCGATTCTTCAGTTTCTCGCCCAAGGTGCGGAGCGCCGTTGGAAGCTCCCCCTTTTCCCAAAGATCACCAGCCAGCAGCTGGAGCAACGGCTTGGCTTCGAGCTGCGAAGGCTCCATGCCTAGCGCATGTGCAAAACGAGGGGTGACGTGCGTCATGCAACGCGATGGGTCAGTCCGCCACATCCAGTCACCGCCCGAATCCTCAAACTCGCGCAAGAGGAGGCTGACGACCTCCGTTTTCTCCTTCAGAGCATGTTGGGCATAACGATGGAGCACATAGGTCTTGCCGCTTGCAAGCGTCGCTGCAGTCAACGCTACAGTATAGATCAGGCTCAGTGCATCGATCAATTCGATCCCAATCGACCAAGTTTTATACGTGAGAGCGCAACCCGTTATGACCAGAAACGCAGAAGCCCCAAGCGGAACAGTTGAAAATGCAAAGCTGACACCAGCCATCATGGCCGCGATTACCGCCCAAATCACAAAGATATCCATGGGACTGCCGCTGGAGCCGAAGAACAGCGGAAGACATGCCCAAACCAGCCCAAGGATCAATAGACCGGTCGTTTCTTCATGAAGCTCAGCACGCGTCGCCGTGAGCCTTGGAAACTCTCTGTGCCGCAATTGCGGTAGTGCCAAGACGCCAATGGCCATAACAGCGGCGCCGAACCAACTGTTTAGCATAGTGCTTTGTTCGGAAAGGGTCAGAAAGACGCCAAGAGCAGCAAGAATGCCCATGAACAGCCGGGCCAGCGCGAACCGCCGAATGGCTGTGATCTGCGCGCCTCGAACTTGCCCAAGCTCCAAATTATTGGCTTCGGACAGGCCGAGAATCGCCCACCAGTTTAACGCAGTTGCGCCGTTGTCTGTTTGTTTGTCGCTCACCCACGCAGGCATAGCGACAAGAAGTTATCGAATGGTAAGCTCAGCGTGAACCTTTTTTACATTCACTTTGGGCGAGTGGCGATGATGCCGTTTGAGATCATGGACATGACCGGCACATTGTCTTGATTTAAAACGGTAAGCTTGCTTTTGAAGAAGCCCATTTCGGGCTTGGTGGTGGACACTTTCTTGGAAAGAACTTCTGTCTCGCACCGCAGCGTATCGCCAGGATAGACGGGCTTTAGCCAGCGCAGCTCGTCTACGCCGGGGGAACCTAAACCCGCTTGCTTGTTGGTTTTGAGATTCTCAACGAGCATCGACATGACCATAGCGCATGTATGCCAGCCGCTGGCCGACAAACGCCCAAAATGCGTCTTTGCCGCGGCTTCATCGTCCAAATGAAAGGGCTGGGGATCATATTTTGAAGCAAAATCC
>DLOX01000094.1:6479-6750 GCA_002478575.1 Sphingomonadales bacterium UBA7473
AGCAAAATCCATGACTTCTTCGCGAACGACCGCACGGTTGCCAAAGCTGTTTTTTGCACCGACTATGATATCTTCAAAATATTGCATGATTGTCCCCCGTTACCAGCAAGCTCGCGAAGCCTCAGACATTGAACCTAAACAGCATGATATCGCCATCTTTTACCAGATATTCTTTGCCTTCAGAGCGCCACTTGCCAGCCTCTTTGGCACCCGCTTCGCCATTATGATCCACATAATCTTGATAGGCCATCGTCTCGGCGCGGATGAAGCC
>DLOX01000162.1 GCA_002478575.1 Sphingomonadales bacterium UBA7473
TGATCCAGGAAGGCAATATCGGCCTGATGAAAGCGGTCGATAAGTTTGAATATCGCCGCGGCTATAAATTTAGCACTTATGCGACCTGGTGGATCCGGCAAGCGATCACGCGCTCGATCGCTGATCAGGCGCGGACGATCCGTATTCCCGTGCATATGATCGAAACGATCAACAAGCTGGTGCGATGCAGCCGTCAGTTCCTCCACGAAACGGGGCGCGAGCCTACGCCTGAGGAAATGGCAGAGCGTCTGTCTATGCCGCTTGAAAAGGTGCGCAAGGTCATGAAAATCGCCAAGGAGCCTATCTCTCTCGAAACGCCAATCGGCGACGAGGAAGATTCGCATCTCGGTGACTTCATTGAGGATAAGAATGCGATCATCCCTGTGGATGCGGCGATCCAGCAGAATCTGAAGGAAACCGTGACGCGCGTCTTGGCATCACTAACGCCACGTGAAGAACGAGTTCTGCGTATGCGTTTCGGCATCGGGATGAACACGGATCACACGCTCGAAGAAGTTGGACAGCAGTTCAGCGTGACCCGCGAACGGATCCGACAGATCGAAGCAAAAGCACTCAGGAAGTTGAAGCACCCAAGCCGGTCGCGAAAGATGCGGAGCTTCCTAGACCAATAAGGTCGCACCTGTTGGGAATCGGCGAACGCCCTCGGTTCCCGACAGGCGGATATTGACTATCCACAAGGATAGTTTTTCCATCAAATGACGCATTTCTGCGTTATTTGGAACGATTTTGCAGATGAATGCCTCTAGTGTTAGGCAAGAATCAATCTTCTCAATCGCTGCATTTTCGTTCAAGGCGACCCGCATATTTGAAGGAGCAGATTGAGCCGTGGCTATTGAAACAGACATTCAAACCGCACCGACCAACCATCGGGCGCTTGTCGAATGGGTCGCTCGCATCGCTGAGCTGACCAAGCCTGCTGCGATTGTTTGGGCCGATGGCTCTGAAGAAGAATGGCAGCGCTTGTCTGCTCAATTGGTTGAGGCAGGCACGCTCACCAAGCTTGACGAGGCAAAGCGCCCCAACAGCTTCTATGCTCGGTCTGATCCGCGCGATGTGGCGCGAGTGGAAAGCCGCACCTTCATCTGTTCAGAAACACCAGAAGGGGCAGGGACCACCAATAATTGGCGGGATCCTGCTGACACGCGCGCGATGATGTCCGGTTTGTTCGACGGCGCGATGGTGGGCCGCACCATGTATGTGGTGCCTTTCTGCATGGGGCCGCTCAATTCTCCAGCCAGCGTGATTGGCGTTGAGATTACAGACAGCGCCTATGTTGTGCTTTCTATGAAGATCATGACCCGGATGGGCGCTGCCGCGCTTGAGATGCTGGGCGATGATGGCGATTTCGTGCCCTGCGTGCACACGGTTGGTGCACCCCTGATCAATGGCGCGGCTGATGTGCCTTGGCCCTGCAACGAAGAGAAATGGATTGTTCATTATCCTGAGACGCGTGAGATTTGGTCTTACGGCTCGGGCTATGGCGGCAATGCACTGCTCGGCAAGAAATGCTTGGCGCTTCGCATCGCCAGCGTGATGGCGCGCGATAACGGCTGGCTCGCTGAGCATATGCTGATCCTGAAGCTGACGTCGCCGGAAGGTCGCGCGCATTATATCACCGCTGCTTTCCCAAGCGCGTGCGGCAAAACCAATATGGCGATGCTGGAACCAACCCTTCCCGGCTGGAAGGCCGAGACCGTGGGTGACGATATCGCTTGGATGCGTTTTGGTGCGGACGGGCGTTTGTACGCGGTCAATCCCGAAGCGGGCTTCTTTGGTGTTGCACCGGGCACTGGCATCACGACCAACCGCAATGCCGTTGAAACGCTTTATGCCAATGCGCTGTTCACCAACACCGCGATGACGCTGGATGGCGATGTATGGTGGGAAGGTTTGACGCCTGAGGCACCAGCGAACCTGATCGATTGGCAAGGCAATCCCTGGACGCCAGAAAGCGGCACGCCAGCGGCTCACCCCAATGCGCGCTTCACGGTTCCTGCCAGCCAATGCCCTGCGATTGCAGCAGAATGGGATGATCCTGCAGGCGTTCCGATCTCAGCGATCCTTTTCGGCGGTCGTCGTGCAAGCGCAGTGCCTTTGGTGACAGAAGCCTTTGATTGGCAGCATGGTGTTTATCTCGCCGCCAATGTGGCATCGGAAACGACCGCTGCTGCAGAAGCTAAGGTTGGCACGCTCCGCCGTGATCCTTTTGCGATGCTGCCTTTCTGCGGCTATGCGATGCCTGACTATTTCCGCCATTGGTTGTCGCTTGGGGCATCTGCCAAGGATCAAAGCAAGCTGCCCCGCATCTTCATGGTCAATTGGTTCCGCAAGGGATCGAATGGCAAATTCCTGTGGCCCGGCTTTGGCGACAATGTCCGCGTGCTGAAATGGATTGTTGAGCGTTGCGAAGGCAAAGCCGATGCAGTCGACAGCGCAACTGGGCGTTTGCCGCTCTCCGATGGGTTGGACATTTCGGGTCTCGATCTTGCCGCCAATGCGATGGATGAACTAATGCTCATTGATCCTTCGGTTTGGGCTGAAGAAGCCAAGGCCAGCGCTGCGGACTTTGATGCCTTGGGCAGCGTGCCCGATGAGCTTTGGGCCGAGCACCGCGCCTTGGAAGCGCGTTTGGGCGTCAATCAGGAAGCTGTCGCTGCTGAATAGCGCTCAGTCCCATGCCCCTTTGATTGTGATCATGGGGGTGTCGGGATCAGGAAAAAGCACCATCGCCAGTCGTCTGTCCGTTCGGACCGGCTGGCCGATGGTGGAGGGTGACGACCATCACCCGATCAGCAATCGCAACAAAATGGTGCGGGGCGAGCCGCTTAGCGATGATGATCGCGGTCCTTGGGTGGATGCTTTGGCAAAGGCCATAAATGTGGTTGAACCGGGCGTTGTAATCTTGGCTTGCTCGGCGCTTACATCTTTTGTGCGTGATCGGCTGACCCTTCAGAGCATCAGGCCATGCCGTTGGTTTTTGTTGACCGCTCCAACGGATGAGCTCCGTCGTCGAATGGAGGAGCGCGCCGGCCACTTCATGCCAGCGAGCCTCCTTGCATCTCAGCTCACGGCGCTGGTTCCGCCGCACGAGGCCTTTCAAATTGATGCCACTCTAGTGCCTGACGCCATTTGCGACGCCATTTTGGCGCAGCTCGCTTAGGCCGTCAGTGACTCGATCACAGCGGCGCGCAGTTCGGCGATGCCCAAGCCCTTTTCGCTTGAAGTTTTAATGACATCGGGAAAAGCAGCAGGCCGTTTGCGGGCTTCCTCGACGGTCTGCATTTTGACCTCTTGCAGTGCAGAGGCTTTGATCTTGTCCGCTTTGGTGAGGACCAGACGGTAAGACACTGCGGCTGCATCCAGCATTTCCATCACGTCACGATCAACATCTTTGATACCATGCCGACTGTCGATCAAAACGAGCGCGCGCTTCAGCACCTGCCGACCGCGCAGATAGTCATTGATCAAGAAGCGCCATTTTTTGACGACATCCTTGGGCGCTTCAGCAAAGCCATAGCCGGGCATATCGACAAGCCGGAACTTCAGGGGCTCACCAATGTTGAAGAAGTTGAGTTCCTGCGTACGCCCCGGCGTGTTTGATGTCCGCGCCAAACCGTTGCGATTGGTGAGGGCGTTCAACAGTGAGGATTTGCCGACATTGGACCGGCCAGCAAACGCAATTTCCTCCACCTCAGGCGGCGGCAAATGCTCTAGCGATGGCGCGGACTTCAGGAAGGAAATTGGTCCTGCAAAAATCTTCCGTGCCGTCTCCAACTGCTCGTCAGAAAAGCTCACTTCTTGGCCACCGGAACCAGCGGCTCTTTCAGC
>DLOX01000178.1:0-6507 GCA_002478575.1 Sphingomonadales bacterium UBA7473
CGCTGCTGGGCGATGGCGCGGGCATTCTGATCAAGATCCCCGACGCTTTGCTGCGCGATTGGGCGCAGGGCCAAGGTCTGACGCTGCCGCAGCCGGGCGATTATGCCGTGGCCATGTGCTTCCTGCCGCAGGACGACGCCAGCCGCAATTTTGTGGTCGATACGTTCGAAAAGTTCATCGAGAAGGAAGGTCAGGTCTTGATCGGCTGGCGCGATGTGCCGACTGACGTCAATGGCCTCGGCAAAGCCGTGATCGAAGAGATGCCAGTGATTCGCCAAGCGATCATTGGACGAGGCGAATCGACCCCAGATCAGGATGCTTTTGAAAGAAAATTGCTTTCGATCCGCAAGCAAACTCAGAATCCATTGCGGGCGCTGGAAGAAAAGCTTGGCCTAACTGGCCTGTCGCAGCTTTATATGCCCAGCATCTCCTCTCGGACCATTGTGTACAAAGGCCTGCTGCTCGCCGGACAAGTCGGGACTTTCTATAGGGACCTGCAAGACCCGACCTGCACCTCGGCCTTGGCACTGGTTCACCAACGCTTTTCAACCAACACATTTCCCAGTTGGAAACTGGCCCATCCTTACCGGTTGATCGCTCACAACGGGGAAATCAACACGGTGCGCGGTAACGTCAACTGGATGAACGCGCGGCGGCGGACGATGGAGTCTGACCTGCTGGGGCCAGATCTCGACAAAATGTGGCCACTGATCCCGCATGGTCAATCTGACACGGCGTGCCTCGATAATGCGCTCGAGCTGTTGCTCGCTGGCGGCTATCCGCTGGCGCAGGCCGTGATGATGTTGATCCCTGAGGCGTGGTCGACGGATCCATTGATGGATGAAGGCCGCAAGGCATTCTACGAATATCATGCCGCGCTTATGGAGCCATGGGATGGCCCAGCCGCGATCGCCTTCACCGATGGCCGCCAGATTGGTGCGACGCTTGACCGCAATGGCCTCCGCCCTGCCCGCTTCTGCGTGACGGACGATGATTTGGTCATCATGGCGTCTGAAAGCGGCGTTTTGCCGGTCAAGGAAGATAATATCCTGCGCAAATGGCGCTTGCAGCCCGGCAAGATGCTGCTCATCGATCTGGAAGAAGGCCGGATTATCGAAGATGAAGAAATCAAGGCCAAGCTGTCTTCCGAAAAACCCTATTCGGCGTGGTTGAAAGCCGCCCAATATAAGCTGAAGGACTTGGACGAGGTTGAAGTTGAAGAACCTGCGCTGGCCAATGACCCAGCGTTGCTGCTCGATCGGCAGCAGGCCTTTGGCTACACGCAGGAAGATGTCAGCAAGTTCCTTGAGCCAATGGCTCGCGCTGGCGAAGACCCACTTGGGTCGATGGGCACGGATACGCCACTTGCAGTTCTCTCCAACAAATCCCGGCTACTCTACGACTATTTCAAGCAGAATTTCGCACAAGTCACCAACCCGCCGATTGATCCCATTCGCGAAGAGTTGGTTATGTCTCTGGTGTCCATGATTGGTCCGCGCCCCAACCTTTTGGGTCGGGAAGCCGGAACGCATAAGCGGCTTGAAGTTGATCAACCGATCCTGACCAATGCCGATTTGGCAAAAATTCGCTCAGTTGAAGTTCAACTTGACGCGGCCTTCCGCGCTGAGACGATTGATATCACTTGGGATGCAAGCTCTGGCGCACAAGGCCTTGAAATGGCTTTGAAAGAAATGTGCTGGGCGGCAACCGAAGCGGTGCTGCAGGACAAGAATATCTTGATCCTGTCAGACCGCGCGCAAGGCACGGACCGCATTGCCATGCCGTCATTGCTCGCGACGGCAGCCGTGCATCACCACTTGGTTCGCCAAGGCCTTCGCATGCAAACTGGCCTTGTTGTGGAGACAGGAGAAGCACGGGAAGTCCATCATTTCTGCGTGCTTGCTGGCTATGGCGCAGAAGCGATCAACCCCTATGTTGCCTTTGAGACGTTGGAGGAAATCCGCGTCCGTCAGGGGCTTTCGCTTTCGACTTACGAAGTCCAGAAAAACTATATCAAAGCGGTCGGCAAGGGCATTTTGAAGGTTATGTCCAAAATGGGCATCTCCACCTATCAAAGCTATTGCGGTGCTCAGATTTTCGATGCCGTTGGCTTGTCCAGCGCTTTTATCGACAAATATTTCACTGGCACAGCAACCACCATCGAGGGCATTGGCCTGAACCAAGTCGCTGAAGAAGCAGTGCGTCGTCATGCGACGGCTTATGGTGACAATCCGCTTTACAAGTCGATGCTGGATGTAGGCGGCATTTATGGCTTCCGTCTGCGTGGCGAAGACCATGCTTGGACGCCAGAGAATGTGGCCAACCTCCAGCACGCCGTGCGCGGCAATGATCCGAAAAACTACGCCGATTTTGCAAAGAGCATCAATGAACAAAGCGAGCGTTTGCTGACCATTCGTGGCCTCATGTCCCTCAAAATGGCAGAAAAGCCTTTGGACATCAGCGAAGTCGAACCGGCCGCAGAAATCGTGAAACGCTTTGCAACAGGCGCGATGAGCTTGGGCTCGATCAGCCGTGAAGCGCATACGACGCTTGCAGTGGCGATGAACCGGATCGGGGCACGCTCAAACACAGGTGAAGGCGGCGAATCTTCGGATCGCTACAAGCCAATGGCCAATGGCGACTCCATGCGGTCTGCAATCAAGCAAGTTGCTTCCGGCCGATTCGGCGTGACCGCTGAATATTTGACCAACGCTGATGATATTCAGATCAAAATGGCCCAAGGCGCAAAGCCCGGTGAAGGTGGACAATTGCCTGGCGACAAGGTCAACAAAGATATTGCCAAACTGCGCCACTCGACGCCCGGCGTTGGCCTTATTTCGCCCCCGCCGCACCATGACATTTATTCTATCGAAGATCTGGCTCAACTGATCCACGATTTGAAGAATGTGAACCAGCGCGCTCGGATCTCTGTGAAGTTGGTTTCGGAAGTTGGCGTGGGCACGGTTGCAGCGGGCGTTTCAAAAGCGCGCGCTGATCATATCACCATTTCGGGCTATGAAGGCGGCACAGGGGCCTCTCCCCTCACCTCGCTGACCCATGCGGGCTCCCCATGGGAGATCGGTCTTGCCGAAACGCAGCAAACACTGCTCCTCAACAATCTGCGGAGCCGCATTGCCGTGCAGGTCGATGGTGGCCTCCGCACTGGCCGCGATGTTGCGATTGGTGCATTGTTAGGTGCTGACGAGTTTGGCTTTGCCACCGCACCATTGATCGCGGCGGGCTGCATCATGATGCGCAAATGCCATCTGAACACCTGCCCGGTTGGTGTCGCGACCCAAGACCCTGTGCTGCGCAAACGTTTCACCGGTCAACCTGAGCATGTGATCAACTATTTCTTCTTCGTCGCTGAAGAATTGCGGCTGATCATGGCTGAAATGGGCTTCCGCACTGTCGAAGAAATGATTGGTCGAGTCGACAGGATCGACATGCGCAAGGCGTTGGACCATTGGAAGGCGCAAGGCGTCGATTTGTCGCGCATCCTCCATCAAGTGCCAATGGCCGATGGTGATGCGTTCCATCAAACCGGAACGCAGGATCACGGACTGGAATCCGCGCTGGACAATGATTTGATCGCTGCGGCAGCTCAAGCTCTCGAGAGCGGAGCAGCGGTTCGGATCGAACGCGAAGTGAAGAACGTCAACCGGACCATTGGGGCGATGCTCTCAGGCGAAGTGGCCAAACGCTATGGCCATGATGGCTTACCCGACAACAGCATCCAATTGCGGATGACGGGCGTCGCAGGCCAAAGCTTTGGCGCGTTCCTCGCTCACGGTATCACGCTCGATTTGACGGGCGACGCCAATGACTATGTCGGCAAGGGGCTTTCTGGCGGTCGGATCATCGTTCGCCAACCCACCCATGTGAAGCGCGATCCGCTGTCTAACATCATCGTTGGTAATACCGTACTCTACGGGGCCATCGCCGGAGAAGCCTATTTCAATGGCGTTGCGGGTGAACGCTTCGCTGTGCGCAACTCAGGCGCGCTCACGGTTGTCGAAGGCACGGGAGACCATGGCTGCGAGTATATGACCGGCGGCGTTGTGGTTGTGCTAGGCAAGACAGGCCGGAACTTTGCAGCAGGCATGTCAGGCGGTGTCGCCTATGTCTATGATGAAGACGGCTTCTTCCGTGAACGCTGCAACATGGCGATGGTTGATGTCGAAGCGATCACGCCCGATCCAGCTGGCGAAGAAGGCATGGGTCGGCCGCAGCAGCGCCCTGTGAACGTTTGGGACAATGGCATGGGTGATATGCTGTATCACTCGACCGAGCGTTTGCGCATCTTGCTGGAGCGCCACCATCTCCATACCGGCAGCAAGCGTGCCCGCGCGCTGCTCGACGATTGGACCACCACAATGAGCCGCTTTGTAAAGGTGATGCCGCGTGATTATGCGCGCGCCCTGAAGCAGCTTGAAAGCGAACGACTGGCCGCTGCCAGCGTCGCAGCCGAATAGAAGGACGAAGAGAAGATGGGTAAGGCCACAGGCTTTCTCGAGCTGGACCGCGAAGACCGTGTTTATACGCCGGTTGAGGATCGGCTACAGCACTACAAGGAATTTGTCGTTCCGCTCCCCGATCCAAAGCTGAAGGATCAGGCTGGGCGCTGCATGAATTGCGGCATTCCTTATTGCCACAACGGTTGTCCGGTGAACAACATCATCCCCGATTGGAACCATCTGGTTTATGAAGGGGATTGGAGGAACGCTCTCGAAGTTCTTCATTCAACAAACAATTTTCCAGAGTTCACCGGCCGGGTCTGCCCCGCACCTTGCGAGGCAAGCTGCACGCTGAACATTGATGATGCGCCTGTTACGATCAAGTCGATCGAATGCGCGATCGTCGACAAAGGCTGGGAAAATGGCTGGATCACGCCGCTTCCCGCCTCGCGCAAAACCGGCAAGTCGGTGGCCGTTGTTGGTTCGGGAGCCGCTGGCATGGCCTGCGCGCAGCAACTGGCGCGCGCTGGGCACAGCGTTACCTTGTTTGAGAAGAATGACCGGATGGGCGGATTGCTTCGCTACGGCATTCCTGATTTCAAAATGGAAAAGCATCTGATCAGCCGCCGATTGGTGCAAATGCAAGCCGAAGGCGTCATGCTGAAAACCAGTACGGAAATCGGCGTTCATGTCTCGCTCGATTCTTTGAAAGAGAATTTTGACGCGGTGGTCCTCGCAGGCGGTGCAGAAGCGCCTCGGATGCTCGATATCCCGGGCTATGAGATGAATGGCGTTCGCCTCGCCATGGAGTTCCTGACGCAGCAGAACAAGCGCGTCGCGGGCGATGATGAACTTCGCGCGGCGCCTCGCGGTTCGCTGACCGCAACAGGCAAGCACGTAATAGTGATCGGCGGCGGTGACACTGGGTCTGACTGCGTTGGCACGTCAAACCGTCAAGGTGCAGCGTCTGTGACGCAAATTGAGATCATGCCCAAGCCGCCTGAAAAAGAAGATAAGGCGCTCAGCTGGCCCAATTGGCCGCTGAAGCTGCGCACTTCGTCCAGCCATCAAGAAGGCTGCGAGCGGGATTGGTCGATCCTAGCCAAGCGCGTGCTAGGCACCAATGGCGTCGTTGAGGGGCTCGAGTGCGTTCGAGTTGAGTGGGTGAATGGCCAAATGCAGGAAATGGCTGGATCAGAATTTGTTCTGAAGGCCGATCTGATTTTCTTGGCGATGGGCTTTGTAGGACCGGTAAAGGCAGGCTTGCTCGATCAAGCTGCGGTCGCTTTGGATGCGCGTGGTAACGTAGCTGCAAACACCAATGACTATATGACCAGTCAAGACAATGTCTTTGCGTGCGGCGATATGCGTCGTGGGCAAAGCTTGATTGTCTGGGCGATCCGTGAGGGCCGCCAATGTGCCCGTGCCGTTGATCTCCACCTGATGGGTGAAACTGTACTTCCAAGATAAGCTCCCCCAAGAAGAAAGGATGAAAGCATGCCAATCCAACCCGGAGATAAAATCCCCTCTGTCACCTTCACAGAAATGACCGAAAGCGGCCCAGCACCAGTTTCCAGCGATGAATTCTTCGCCGACAAGAAAGTCGCCCTTTTCTCAGTACCTGGCGCTTACACGCCGACTTGTTCCGCCAAGCATCTTCCAGGCTTTGTTGAAAAGGCCGATGAGCTGAAAGCCAAAGGCATTGATGTGATTGCCTGCACCGCCGTCAACGATGCGTTTGTGATGGGCGCATGGGGCAAAGCCAACGGCGTCGACGGCCAGATCACCATGCTTGCCGATGGCAATGGCGATTTCGCCAAGGCCATTGATCTCGTTATGGACGGCACCAAATTTGGCATGGGCATGCGTGGCCAACGCTATGCGCTTATCGTCAACGACGGCGTTGTTGAGCAAGTTCATGTCGAGGCACCAGGTGAATTCCGCGTGAGCGCTGCGGAATATATCCTCGAACAGCTTTAATGATATCAGGCGGCGGCCCTTATGGTCGCCGCCTTCGTCACCAGCAATTGCTCGGCAATGGCGTGACTGC
>DLOX01000178.1:6564-6754 GCA_002478575.1 Sphingomonadales bacterium UBA7473
TTGCTCGGCAATGGCGTGACTGCGCTCATTATCGACATCAATGGCCAAGGCCCCATCTTCATGGATGATCGGCCGGATCAACAAGCCAAAGCGCTGCGAAATGCGTTCAAAGGCCCGGCCTAAGCTACCGATCCCAAACACAAAACAAATTAGCGCCACAAAGCCTAAAGATCGGAAAATCCGATCAGGA
>DLOX01000150.1:0-6001 GCA_002478575.1 Sphingomonadales bacterium UBA7473
GAGTCAATCGCGCGGGTGATGGCTCTGATGCTTGTCGGATCGTTCGGGGCAAGGGAAAGCGCCTGTTTTGCGGCCTGTTCCAATCGCTTAGACCCAAAACTCATCGCAAGATTTTCAAGCTTTCGCGCCGCAGACGTCCAATTGGCATCGCAACGAGACCGCTCAAGCAGATTTGCTGCCTCCCGCGCGTCTTGAACCAGGGCTTGATGAAGCTCGCCAAGCAATGCCCCATCATCACCGAGAGCCGCAGCGATGGACCAATCCAAACCTCGATAATCATAAGCCATCCGCATCGGTTAGCAGGGGAGGTTTAACAGCTCGTTTCAAAAAATTTCCCTTGAGCGAAAAACATGGTAAACACTCGCCATGGACGGGGGAAACAAAGTGATCGGATTGTGGCGTCGGCATGAAAATGCTGGCGACGGTGCTGCAGGTTCAGCCGAGGCACCCTCGCCCTATTGGACTGATACAGATGAGGAAATGGCTACAACACGCCACGTCCCCACGCTGGTTGCGGCTGCATTTTCCGTCCTTATTGGCGTTGCGTGGGTTGGTTTTGCACTTTGGTCGCTTTGGCCTGCCTTATCGTCGCGTTCCTTGGCACCATCGGAGCTACTCGCGGCTGTTGCATCCGTTTCAGCCCCGCTTTGCCTGATCATTCTTTGTTGGGTGCTTGGCCGGTTCAATTCGCGAACCCATGCCAACCGTTTCGCGCGGACGGCCCAAGCCCTCAAGATGGAAAGTGACCGGCTAAACGCGCTTTTGGGTTTCATCAGCGCCCGGATTGATGCCAGTCGTCGGGATTTGGCCAACCAAGGTGATACCCTGTTAACCTTGGGCGAAAGCACATCTCAACGGATGGGCGGCCTTGCAGACAATATTCGCAAGGATATCGATTCCATCGGGACACAGACCAATGTCTTGAAGGGCACAGCTGCTGCTGCACGAGGCGATTTGGCGATTATCATGTCGCACTTGCCGAAGGCGCAGGTCCAGATGCGCCAAATTGCGCAGAGCCTCGTTACGTCTGGTGAAGAGGCGCATGCGCAAACTGAGAAGCTCAGCGAAACTGTGCAACAGCTATCAGCCCAAGCGATTGATGCCAAATCTCTGGCAGATGGTAGTGCTTCTGCTTTGTCGGACCAGATGGCTAATCTCGCCAAAAATGCCCAAGACTTGGCTAAGCAGGTCACGGACAGCCAATCGCGCTTTGCCGAAGCTAGCACAACACATGTTACAAGCTTGTCGTCACAGATTGCTGAGATTGCGGCAAAGGTCGCGAGTATCAGCGATCATTTGACTAGTCAGGATGAAGCGAGCCGTCAGCTTATCACCCGGTTGAGCAGCGATTTGGGCGATCTTGAAGCGCGCTTTGCAGCCTTTGACGCTCATGGCCGGGATCGCAGCGAAGCTCTGTCTGCTTCTCTGTCAGCACTTGATGCGCAATCGACCAGCTTGTTGAGTGGCCTGAAGTCTGGTGACAGCCAAGCCGTTGATCTTGAGATCAAAGCCAAGGCAGCCCTCTCCGAATGGGAAAAGGTTTCTGCCGAACTATGTGGAGCGATCCCAGCAGCTCTTGAGAAAGTTGAAGAGGCATCTGCTTCGGCGCTGGCGCAAGCGCAGAAATCCGAGCCTGCCATTGCAACGATGGCCGAGATGGCTACCAAGACTGCCGCAACAGTCACGGAACTTGAAGGTCGTCTCGCTGAGCAAAAGAATAGCCTTGCTGCTGTCGAACAAGCCGCAGAAGGGCTGATGGGCGAAACCAATCGCAAGATTGATGCTTTGAATGCAGCGCTTCTTGAGGTTCAAGCCAATATGGCGGCACTCCAGGCCTCTGCGGGTGGAGAGCTTATCGGGTCGCTCTTGCAAGCCAAGGAAACCGCCCAGCAAGCAGCGAGCCATGCGAAGCAAGCCTTTGCTCAGACGATTCCTGAAGCTGCTGCAACCTTTGGTGAAGAAAGCCGCAAGGCACTGGGCGCCGCGCTGACCGAGCAGGTCGAAGTTCAAATGCGTGAAGTGGCCGCCACAACGGAGAATGCGGTTGCGGCCGCCCAGAAGGCTACCGACCGCTTGATGCGGCAGATGCTGACCATCTCAGAGACAAGCGCGGCGCTTGAGGCCCGCATTGCCGATGCCAAGCAAGAAGCGGAACAGGCCGACAAGGGCAATTTCGCCCGTCGTGTGGCGCTGCTCATCGAATCGCTCAATTCTAGTGCGATTGATGTGACCAAGATCCTGTCCAACGAAGTGACGGACACCGCTTGGGCGGCCTATTTGCGCGGGGATCGTGGCGTGTTTGCCCGTCGTGCGGTTAAGCTGATCGACAGTGGCGAGGCCAAAGACATCGCCCGGGCCTATAATGAGGACCCGGATTTCCGCGAACGAGTCAATCGCTATATCCACGACTATGAGGCCCTGCTCCGTAGCGTGATGTCGACCCGCGATGGAACGCCTCTTAGCGTTGCCTTGCTGTCTTCGGATACCGGCAAGCTATACGTTGCTTTGGCTCAAGCGATTGAGCGGCTTCGCTCGTAGTCTTAATTTATCGAGTAATATCAATCATTTCCGGCGTTAGCCAACCATTGACATAGTTGGCGTAAAAAAGGCCAAACGCCAAAGTAGAGACTATCGTCGTGCGCACTATGATCTTTCCAGGTTGGAAGTTGACAGGCGCGCTTTCGGCTTGCCCTGGAACGATCTCGCCCCCTTCATCATGCGCGGTTCGCATCCCGAACGGCATCACGATGAAGGCGCTCATCACCCAAAAGAGAATGTAAATGGCAAGGGCAGACGTCCAATTCATGGGCCAAGCCTAATCCACAGAGAGGATCATCACGTCAACCACGGGCTTTTTGCCAGTCCAATCAGTGGCTTCCCGACGAACGGCCAAGCGCAGCGCTTCCCGCAGCTTTTCCTTATCCGCGGCTTTTCCCTCGGCCGCATCGCGAGCGGCATGAATGGCGTCTTCGATAAACTGCTCCCGATCTTCGCCATCCAGCGGAATTCCTTGAAGACGAAGCTCAATATCCCGCACTTTTCCCGTTGAGGCCGAAATCGCGGCGGCCAACGCCATATGGCCATTGATCGAAAGCTTGCGCCGCTCATTCATGGTGATGCCATCCGCAGGCACGATTTCTTCGCCGTCCAGAACCAAACGGCCAGTACGCTCCTTGCCGACAATCTCTGGCCCATTGGGCGCAAGGCGAACGACATCGCCATTGGATTGCACAATCGCACGGGGAACGCCTTTGGAAAGGCCAAAGCGCGCTTGTTCGGCCATATGCCGCCGCTCACCATGAACCGGCACCAAAATCTCGGGACGGATCCAGCCATACATGGCCTCAAGCTCTGGCTGACCTGGATGACCGGAGACATGGATATGGACCTGCTTTTCCGTCACCGTTCGGATGTTCCGCCGGGCGAGATTGTTCATCACCCGCCCAATCGCAACTTCATTCCCCGGAATCTGCTTGGATGAGAAAATGACCGTATCGCCTTCTTCAAGGCTGATCGGATGATTGCCCTCTGCAATGCGCGCCAAGGCCGCTCGCGCCTCACCTTGCCCACCGGTGGCAACAATCATCACTTCATGACGCTTTAGGCCATCAACTCCGTCCCAATCCACTTGATCGGGCAGGTTCTTCAAATAGCCATTGGCCTGGGCGGCCTTCACAATCCTATCGATCGATCGACCAGCAAAGCAAAGTTTGCGCCCTGCAGCTCTCGCCACATTGGCCAGCGTCTGCATCCGTGCCGCATTGGAGGCAAAGCTGGTCACGAGAACGCGGCCCTTGGCCTCCTTCACGGATTTCAGCAGATCCTCATAAACGCTGCCTTCTGATCCGCTTTCGGAAGGATTGAAGGCATTGGTTGAATCACACACAAGCGCCAACACGCCTTTATCTCCAATGGCCGTCAGCTCGTCCGCCGTTGCGGGCGTGCCGAGCACTGGCTCTTCATCCAGCTTCCAATCGCCAGTGTGGAAAATGCGGCCATATGGCGTATCAATCTCAACCGCGCTCATTTCCGGAATGGAATGGGCCAAGGGCACGAAGCGACACTTGAATGGGCCCAAATCAACACTGCCATCAAGCGGTAAGACCTGAAGATCGACATCATTCAGGATGCCTTCTTCTTCCAGTTTGCGGCCAATCAAAGTCGCGGTGAAGGGTGTGGCGAAGAGCGGCACATCCAGCTCTGCAGCCAGATAGGGCACGGCACCGATATGATCTTCGTGACCATGGGTCAGGATGATGCCGAGCAAGTCCTTCTTGCGGGCCTCGATAAATTCCAGGTCCGGCAGGACCAGTTCAACCCCCGGATAGTCAGCACCCGCAAAGGTCAGGCCAAGATCGACCATGATCCATTTGCCTTCACAGCCATAAAGATTGACGTTCATGCCAATCTCATCAGACCCGCCAAGCGCGAGGAAAAGCAGTTCTTTGCCGGGGGTCGTCATCAGTCTGAGTCTCGATTCTGGTATAATATCGCGAGGCCGCGCAGGGTTAGGTCAGGTTCAACCTGATCAAAAAGATGCTTCTGTTGCTGAAACAAGGTGGCGAGACCACCCGTTGCAATCACCGTTACCGGGTGACCGATTTCGGCTTTCATGCGGGCCATAAGCCCTTCGATCATCGAAACATAGCCCCAATAAATGCCAATCAACATCTGGCTTTCGGTTGTGGTACCGATCACGCTATCCGTCTCCGGTGCTTCAATCGCGATGCGTGGCAATTTGGCGGCCGCTGCGACCAAAGCCTCAAGTGACAGATTGACACCTGGCGCAATGATGCCGCCACGATAGGCGCCTGTATCACTCACATGATCGAACGTGGTGGCCGTGCCAAAGCTGATCATTAATTTGTGGCCGGTTGCCATGCTATGCGCTGCGATGCTGTTCACAGCACGATCAGCGCCAACCGATTTGGGTTCATCGACTTGAATGGCAATGCCCCATTCCACGGGATCGCGGCCGGCGATCAAAGCATCAACGCCGAAATATTTACTCGCCAAAATCTGAAGATTGTGAAGCGCGCGCGGAACGACTGTGGCGATGATCACGGCCTCTACGTCGGCTTTCGAATAGCCCTCGATAGCCATGACATTAAGCAGCCAAGGCGCATATTCGTCAGCCGTGCGCCGTGCGTCAGTCGCGATCCGCCAGCGCGTCTTGATCTCGGTTCCTTCCACCAACGCAAATTTCACATTGGTGTTTCCCACATCAATGGCGAGCAGCATAGTCATCCCCGTTTTCGCAAGTGCAGTGTGCCTCTTTAGGGCGAGTTTTGCCAACGGACAGCAGTTTTTCAGCTGTAGGAAGTGTCAAATTTATTGGACGAAAGCCACAAACGCTACGCTCCATAAGGAAGAAAAAACGCTTGGCGGGATTTGACTGAGAAATGGCGGAATTTGACTGTCGAGATTTTGAAGAGCGTGAGAGTGTTTGAGGGAAGAACGAAAGTGTCATTTATTTCCAATATGGTTCTTTTGTCGCAATGTCAATGGACCCGATCAAGGCTCCTCAAATCCCCGCACTCGATCAATTTACACAAGAAACACGTCACCAGCATGGATCCTCTGGATCGTACCATCGGCCAATTTGAGACGCAGCGCCGCATCTGTGCTCAGGCCATCAAAGCGGCCATCGACCTTCGCTCCGTCAGGCAAGGTCACCGTGAGCGCCGTTCCAAGGGGATGGGCGTGACTTTCCCATTGGCTCAGTATTGCCCCCATTCCTTCATCTCGCCAAAGCGAAACTGCTTGCTCAAAGGCGCCTGCCAATCCTTCCATGAACGCCCGGGGATTGTGTGCCTGATCCGACAAAGCGAACAGGCTTATGGTCCTGCGATCGGGTACGTCAGGATGGCTGGCCAAATTGACGCCAATGCCAACAACCACCGCCTCCCCTGCCCGTTCAAGCAAGATGCCGGACAGTTTGGCTCCATCAACCATCACATCGTTGGGCCATTTTATCTGGAAAGGGATGGTGGGCGCTTGG
>DLOX01000150.1:6042-6326 GCA_002478575.1 Sphingomonadales bacterium UBA7473
AAGGTGCTGCACAAGCGCAACTGCCGCCACGAAGGCGAGCGTTGGTGCCGGTGGATCCGCTGGACGGAGGCGTATCAATCCACTGGCATAGAGATTTCCAACAGGAGAGGCCCATTCCCGCCCCAAACGGCCCTTCCCGCCCGATTGGCGTTCAGCGCGTAGCCATAGGCCTTCAGCCGCTCCCTCAGCGGCACGGGCAAGCATATCGGCATTTGTTGAGCCGGTTTCTGTGACGGTTTGGATTTGGATCATCGTTGCGGTCCCTCCCCGTCACCCTGAACTTG
>DLOX01000150.1:6451-6670 GCA_002478575.1 Sphingomonadales bacterium UBA7473
AAACAAGTTCAGCATGACGAGTTATTAGAACAAAGCCCTCGCCGCTGCTCCGCTTGCACCAGCAAGCAACGGGATCAAAAGATATCCGCCTACCAGCACAACCGAAGACACAAGGATCACTGCCCCTTCCGCATAGCTTTGAACCGGACGGTAGGGCGCGGCAGGCGCGTCGAAGTAGATCGTTTTGATGATCCGCAGATAATAATAAGCACCGATCAC
>DLOX01000256.1 GCA_002478575.1 Sphingomonadales bacterium UBA7473
CCGCATCAAGTGCGGGGTGACGGAGGAGGCTTGGCACCTTAGCTTTGTTCATCCAGCGCCGATCGAACTTCTTCTTCTAGTGTTGCCGGACTTGGAAACAGCCTAGTCGAGTAGAGCCAGCTCGTCCGTTGTCCGATATCCAACAAGCCAACTGAGTCCTTATATTCTCTGCATTTGACCGGGGTCGCTTCCGTCTTGGGCGATACCCACTGGATCAGCCTCCCAGAGGCACGGGTCTTTTCGTCGTCCAAAATGCAGATCACCTTTCGACGGGAAAAGGCGAGCCATGTATTCTGCTTGCTTGTTGAAAATATTGGAAATGAACGATAAATCTCGTCAGATCCATCTAAAGTCCCGCTTTCTCGAACAAGGTTTCTTATACCCGTTTCAGTGAGGAATCCGCCAGCACCCGTCGGTGCGCTTTCAGTGTTAAGAACTTTTGAACTGTCTTTCGCGTCAACCGAGGGCGTTTGGAATGCTACTTCTGTATCACCGACCTTTAGTGAAGATAGTCGAGTTAAAAGTGCTGTGATTTGGCCTTTGAACAAGAATAGTGCGATCAAAACTACGGCTGGCCAAAGCAGTGAACTGATAAAGTTGAGGATGACTTCAAGATCGGACTGTGATCCAGTTTCCAAACTGAGTTTCATCAACCGCCTCCATACGAAAATCAGTGTAACTTGAAAGCTAAGGCTAGCTTCCGCTTTTCACAAGTCGGGCAGATTTACCCCCGCTCCAGCACCTCAAACGCTGCAATCTCTGACGTTTCCATCGCCGATTCCATTCCATGTTCCAACCGTCGCAGATGTTCGCCGGCGAAGTGGATGCGGCCATGGGGTTTGCCCATCTCGTTGGCGAAGCGTTTGATTTGTCCGGCGGCGAAGCAATGCTTATTGCCGCCGACGAAGCGATTGGCTTCCCAGCTATAGCCGAACATATAGTCCAGCTTGCCGGTGGTGGAGGGGCGGAGGCGATTGAGTTCGGCAAGCACGGCATCGCGCTGCGCCTCCAAAGGCATCATCCCCAGCCGCGTTGCGCCATCGCCGTTCAGCCAAACGATCAATGATCCATGCGGTCCGCCGCCGTTGGAGACGACGAAGGTCCGCTCGAAGATGCTGTCGCTCCAGATCGAAGGGGGCAAGCCATCGACATCCCAGAAAGGGGCATTGATCCGAAAATGGAACTGCGTGGTCGCGGAATAGACCGCGCCCATCACCGCATCCAGTTGAGGCCCCGTCAGCCCCGGCTTGAAGAGGATGTTGCGCACCGCGGCAAAGGGCGCGGCCATCACCATATAACGGCTGCGCAGGCGCGTGCCGTCTGCCAGGCGCGTTTCCACTTCCTTGTCGGTCTGATCGATGGAGACCACTGGGCTGTTGAGTTTGACTTGGGATTTCAAGCCAGCTGCCATCGCTTTGGGCAGCATATCCGACCCGCCTTTGATGAAGGCCCGCTCCAAATGGGTTCCCACGCCATATTGGGGCTTATTGGGGTTGGTATAGCCTTCGGTTTTCGCGCGGACGAGATCGCGGAAAATGCTGAGCGCCGAAAGACTGGCGAGGCTCGGCCCGTTCACATCAAGATCAGACAAGCGGATCGCCGCTTCTGAAACGCCCTTCATCCGCATAAACTGCGCGGCGGAGACATCATATTGCATCGCGTCGGGCTGGTTCCATTTGGTCGTTTCGTCAAACGGGATCCAGTCAAAAAAGAGGCGGTTTTGTATAAGGTAAGGCAGGATGTTGCGCTCGGCACCCACGGTATGATTTTCGGGCGCAGTGGCCCAATCCTCGCCTCTGATCATTCGGCCGCCCATGTTGAGCACATAGGGTGTGGCTTTTTGCCCCTCTGCGGCAATGCCAACGTCATAGCGGGTCAACGCGTCGCGCACTCGGCCGTACAGCGTGCCAACTTCGCTGCCGCCAAGTTCCGCCCGGAAATCATCTTTGCGCGCGGTGCGCAGCCTTCCGCCCACGCGGTCAGACGCCTCGACCACTTGCACCTTCAGCCCTTGGGACTCGAGCAAATAGGCAGCATTTAATCCGGCGAGGCCTGCGCCTACGATGACGACATCCCAGAGCATTGGCTCTCCGCCGCCTTTTGCCGGTTTCGGTGCGGCCCAGCTGGGTGAGGTGAGGGAGCCCAGCAGCCCCGCGCTGCCGATCAACAGGCTGCGGCGGGTAGCATCAGTGGAATTTGAGTATCGATCCATCATGGCCTCCCTGAAAACTGATGCTAGGATGTCGGCTGAGATAAAGGGCCCGCAGAAGTGGTTTCACTTTATCCGAAGGGTGGTGAGTCAATCCCTTAGCGTTCGGGGAGCGGAAGGAGGCGGGCAGGTTTAGCTTTTGGGAGGGCATGATGCGCCATATGATCATTTGTGCAGGGCTTGCTGCCTTTGTTTCTACGCCTACGATTGCGCAGGCATCGGATGCGCTTGGCCAGCGGCTGATGCTGCGCTGCCAAACCTGTCATGCAGTGAAGAAAGGCGCACCACCCAAGGTCGGGCCTAATCTCAACGGTATGTTCGGACGCAAGGCCGGGATGGTTCCGGGTTATGACTATTCCGATGCCATGCGGAACAGCAAGATTATCTGGACCGAAAAGTCGATGGATGATTGGCTCAAACGCCCCGCCGCCGTCACGCCGGGGACCAGCATGGCCTTTGTCGGTTTGCCTAAGGCAGAGGATCGGGCTGCTCTAATCGCTTATCTTAAGAAAGTGACGCGGTAACGCCCGATCTCGACTCAAAAAGATGCCCCGGCGTTTGGGCCGGGGCACGGAGGGGGGTTAAGCCTAGATAGGCTCAAATTATGACAGGCCGACGACGCCGCCGTCGGTCCGCGTGATCACGATCGTGGCGGAGCGAGGGCGCGCCGTTGAAGTCGCGCCATTCTGGCTTTCGGGCCAAGAGCTTGCGCCATTATTGTCGTCGCCTGGATGCTGAATATTCACAAACAAGGACCGGCCATCAGGCGTTGAATCGACGCCCGTGATTTCGCATTGTTGTGGACCAACCAGGAAGCGCTTCAAGGTCGCACCTGGGTTTTTGCCGACGATCGTGGCTTGTTGGCGCTGAGCACCGGTGGAGTCGGTGTTGGTGATGGTCTTTGTCCCACCGTCGCCCACGATGCCGGGCATGCCTGCCAACATCATGCAGTTGGTGACATCAGTATACGCACCATCATCCGTTTGAAGCCACAGGATTGGCGTGACGCGACCGGAGGCATTGGTGGGGCGTGCAAACCAAAGACCATCGGGAGAAGAGAAGTCATTGTCTGCCGTGAGGCCTGAGATGTTGATGTTGGTCGCATCAAGATCAGAGCCAGCGCCAAAGGCATAAATGTCCCAACGGAAGGTCAGGGCTTCGGTTGTGTCGCCTGTTTCACGCAAGCGAATGACATGGCCATTGGGGTTGCCGCGTTGCGCTGCACCCGTTGTCCGTGGGTCATTATAATGGCGCGGGTTGGCGGCGTCTGTGCCTGCAAGCGGACGGCTGGTGGCGCTGCCGTTGGTCAGGGTCAGATAGACTTCACCAGTCGCTGGGTTGACGGCGGTCCATTCTGGGCGGTCCATCTTGGTTGCGCCAACAGCGTCCCCTGCCAAGCGCGCGTGGGTCAACACGTCGGCTTGGTCAGCAAAAGGATAAGCGGCGTTGGCCGCCGTCAATGCGCCTTGGCCAAAGACCAAGGGCAACCATTGACCGCTACCATCAGCATTGAAACGTGCAACATAAAGTGTTCCAGAATCTAGATATTTATCACCGATGGCCAAGCGATCTGCGCTTTGCGCGTCTGCCGCAACCCATGGTGCGTTGGACACGAACTTATACATATAATCGTTGCGCGCATCGTCACCCATGTACCAAGCGGGCTTCCGACCAGCGACGAACAGACCAGGCCAAGCGCCTTCATGCGCCATGCGACCAAGCGCCGTCCGCTTGCGGGGCGTTGATGCTGGATCATAAGGATCAATTTCAACAACCCAACCGAATTGATTGACTTCATTGCGGAAATCTTGAGTTGCCGTTGCGGCTGCGCTTGAGACTTCTGTTGTCCAGCGCCGCCAGATCGTGTTGTTTGTGTCTGCTGCAACTACCGAAGCCCAGCCATAGGCACCCGTGCTGCTGCCCACGCCATAGCGTGTAAAGGCCGTGATTTCCTTTGCGGTGCGCAAGGGGTTGTCAGTTGCCGTGCGGCGACGGAAATAGCCTGCCCAATTTTCTTCACACGTTAGGTTGGTTGCCCAAGGCGTGTAGCCATTCGCGCAATTGTTGATCGTGCCGCGTCCTGCAACGCCGGTGGGGGAGAAGACCGTCTGCAGCAAGGCGCTGCCGCGAACAGGGCCGTTAAACTGCATTGGGGTTTGCGGTGTGATCCGGCGGTTAAGCGTTGATGTGCTCGATTGGCTCCATACACCTGCGGCCGATTTGCTGACTTCCACGATGCCAACGCCATGTGCTTCCATTTCCTTCAGCGCTTCCGCTTCGGGACGGACACCGCCAACACTGGTTGGGCCATTGGCGTGGAGGAAGACCTGAGTGATATTCTCATGGTTCATCGCCAGAAGGCCACGGCTGCTGTTGTTGTCATCACGTGCCGTGCCGGTTGAGGCCAAGCCGTAATAATAGATGCCATCATGATGATCGCCAGCACGCGACGCATAGTTGGTGTCTGTGCCGTTGTTCAAAAAGGCTGGGGTCGACGCGTTGATCGGGTCGCCTAGGCGGTAAAGCACAGTCACTTCATAGCCAGCAGGCACGGTAACCTTGTCGAGCAGGTTCTTCGAAACCGCAGCAAAGCCCAATTTCGCTGGATCAACGGTCACAGTGATGTCAGATGATACCGATTGGCTGCCGCGTGTGGCGGAGAAGCGGAAGCCGACGGGCGTTGCTGTCGTCACGCTTGGGGCCAAGAATTTGGCGTTCAAGCTGCCAGGATTTTCAATCGTCACCGAAGGACCGCTGGTTTGAGTCCAGCTGAAGTTCGTGAGCTCATTGGCATTGGTCACAGCTGCGGCAAGACCGAAAATAGCGCCAGAGCTGGTTTGGCCGGTTGAAGGGACTGTCACGCCTGCTGTTGGGGCGGCGTCGCTTCCGTCATCGCCGCAAGCAGAGAGCAGAGGGGGAAGGAAAGCCGCTGCCAAGCCGCCGAACAAGGCGCCGCGACGCGAATAGCGCGCTTCAACAATGCTGCTCAATGTTTCGTTGGAAGACCGATTGGTATCCACATCGCCGTCAGAATATCCCGGCACGCCATCATATGTCATAAAACTTCCCTGTCCGTTGGATTCGGTGAGAAAGATGCGTTGCCACCCTCATGTGACAGTCCCCCGACGATTTGATGACGAATTCATTTCAAAGTGATTAATTGCTTGGTTGCCATCTTGCGTGTTGGTGCTGGCCAGATAGAATTTGTCGAACGGAGAAGTGAGGGAGGGCCGACCGATGGAACGATTATCAAAGACGGTCAGAGGCGGATGCCAGTGCGGCGCGGTGCGGTATCGCGCAACGGAGGTTCTGGATAGCTCGCACATTTGTCACTGCCGGATGTGCCAGAAAGCCGTTGGCAATTTCTTTGCCGCGCTCGTTGGCATTCCCCGCGAGGCTTTCACATGGACGCGCGGCGCGCCAACCCTATTCAAAAGCTCTGACTTGGTAGATCGCGGTTTTTGCAAGGATTGCGGCACGCCATTGCTCTATGATTTTACCGCCAGCAAGCATTTGAATGTGACGACAGGGTCGCTGGATGATCCGTCAGCGCTTCCGCCCAAAATGCAATTTGGGATTGAGGGGCGCATGTACTGGTTCTCCGAACTCGTTGACTTGCAAGAAGAAGGCACGACAGACGAGACCATGGCGTCGGTCGCTCCGGCGATTAACACCTCCAACCATCAGCATCCTGATTGTGACACGGACGATTGGAATTGACGTTGAACGTGAAGCTCTATGGTATTGCTTTTGTGCTTGGCAGCCTGACACTTGCGATCATGATCTGGCTCGGCCTGACGGGGCCTGTTCAAAGCTGTGGCGGGTCTGAAATAGCGCCAGTGGTTGCTTTCCAAGCCGTTCGAACGCCGGCTGATCTTATGGCCATTTTTGGCGCTGATCCAACAGAATGCCGAATGGCACTGGTCGATGGATTGAGAATGAGCACAGAGCGGGACCTTTTCCTTTTCATTCCGATCTATGCTTCTTTCTTGGCGGTGCTCGGCTTTGCCGTGAACGGCTCGCGGCTCGCACTGCTCTTTCTGCTTGCTGCCGTGCTGGGAACCGTCGTTGGCGATGCGCTCGAAACCCTGTCTCAGCTCTGGGTCTTGGAAGCACTTGATGGAGGCGTACATTATCTTGCCGCATTGTCGTGGGGCAATGGCCTGAAGACGCTTGGGCTGTCGCTTGTTCTCGCGGGCCTTGCGTCCGTGATATGGCCGTTGCAAGGCCGGTTCAGTACGGGGCTAGCCATGGCCCTTGGCGGCCTCGCCGTCGGGAGAGCGGCGAGCCTGATCATTGATGATCTGCGTCCGGCTGCACCCCTAATGGCGCTCGCCGCTTTCTTGCTGTTGTGGGTCTATGCAGCGGTACGTCTCGCCATTCCGCGGGCTTAATCCACCGGCGTATGCAATTGATAGTAGCTTAAATAGGAAGCAATGAAGCTTAGGAACGAGCAAAGCATCCGCGATGACATGATGATATTCGCGCCAAATTGAGGCGGTGCATCAAGCAGGCCAAGCGCGTAGGCCTTTTCCAGCAAGCGGTTGAGGTTGGATCGAGAGCCACCCACATCCTTTGAGAAGCTGCGCAAATTGATGCTGATGGGCTCGATCCGCAAACCTTCGGGATGGCGCAGCGAAGCAGCCACAATCTGTTCCATCAGCATCCAGCCGCCATCGGCGCTTGCGAAATGGGCGACCTCGGGGAAGGGCGCGAGAGGCTGCCATCCATCCAGCAGGCCCTTCGCGCCGCTGGTTCGCATCTTGGTGCCAAGCTTGGGGTCCGCTTTCGCCCGCGCTTCCAAGTCGCCGCTGGGATCAGCAGCGTCGATTGATGCGAAAATCCCATTGGTCCATTCCTCAACTGTGCGCATGAAGACGGGCGTAGGCTCAAGGTGGACGAAGCGACTGTCAGCCTCCCAAGCGACGCTTTTCAGATATCCACCCAGTTTCATCAGGTTCAGAAAGGCAAAAACCCGGCCGTTGCTCGCCAGCCCAAGCTGCGCACAGGCTTTTGAAAGATTGGTGTAGGTCAGGCCGGTTTTCGGATCAGCGGGATCGCGCGTCTCGTGAAAGTAGAGCGTGAGCGCAAGCATCTGAAAGCGCCAATTTTCAAGCACGACTTTACTCAACATGAAGTTGTTGGTGAACAAATGCTTTGCCACCCCTTCATGCCGCCGCGCTCCTTCAAGGAACTGAGGCAAGTCGCGGAAGCGCCTGATCCGCTGCCAGTCTTCCGGTGTGGTCCTGTCAGCGAATGAAGCGTCATGCAGGTCTAGAGAAACAGGGGCGCCCAAAACATCATCCTCTTCGGGGTGTGGTCTGGGTTGTAACCCAATGATTACAGAAAAGGACCATCTCTTGTGATATGGTTACAGAAAAGGACCAAGAAAGTTCGACTCTGCCCTGCCAAAGACTGAAGCGCTTCTGTAGGGCCAGCGACCCTTTGGCTCCACGGAAGCACCCTCCGCACATCCATTGATCCCATGCAGAAAGCGCAGCGAGCGGCTGTACCTGTCTCTTTCATTGCGCTCTTGGAACGACCCACTTAGAGACAGGACCAGCAAAGCAGAATTGCACGGGGGAAGGGGAGGCTGATGAAAGTCGAGGGCCACTGCATCGGCGCATTTTCGGCGGTTCGCCGCGCCTTTGAAGAAAATTTCAAGAGCCTAGGCGAAGTTGGGGCATCGCTTGCCATCGTTCAGGATGGCGAACTGGTCGTCGATCTTTGGGGTGGTCATCGTGACGCCGAAAAAAGCGCCGATTGGAAGCGGGATAGTTTGGCGAACATCTGGTCAACCACCAAAGGGGTGACGGCCATCTGCTTTGCGATGATCGCGGAACGCGGGCTGATGCGTTATGATCAGCCCGTATCGGAGTTTTGGCCGGAGTTTGCAGCGGAAGGAAAGGCCGATATCACCATTGCCATGCTGCTTTCGCATCAGGCGGGGCTGTGCGGATTTGCGACGCCAGCGACTGTCGAAGATTTCTACAATGCCTCGGACGCCGCAGAGCGGTTGGCCGCTCAGGCTCCATTCTGGGCTCCGGGCACGCAATCGGGCTATCATGCCATCTCAATCGGGCTGCTGGCCACGCACCTGTTTCAGAAGATCGAAGGGCGGTCGCTGAGGGCGTTCGTTGCGGATGAACTGAGTGGCTATGACATCAGCATTGGCCTCCCCAATGACCGCGCTGATCGTGCAGCGACCATGATCGCAGCACCAGCAGCGGGCTCCAGTGATTTCATGTCTGATCTTTCGGTGGCACAATTGGCGGCCCTTGCCAATCCGCCGCTCGATCAAGCTTTGCCGAACCAACAGGCGTGGCGCGATGCTGAAATCCCGTCGGCCAATGGCTTTGCCAATGCCCAAGGGTTGGCGCGGCTCTATGGCGATTTTTTGGCCGATGGTAAGCTTGTGTCTACGGCGACAAGGCAGGCGGCGACGGGTGTTTTGATCGACAATGTGGATGCCGTATTGGGCGTGCGGACGCGCTGGGCATCCGGCTTCTTGCGTAATGTCGAAGGCGTCTACGGCCCCGGAGACGCAGCCTTTGGGCACTCCGGCTGGGGAGGGGCCTTTGCCTTTGCCGACCCGGATCGAGGCCTCGCCATGGCCTATGTCATGAATCGCATGGGCACGGATCTGGTCGGTGATCCGCGCAACGTTGCGCTGATCAAGGCTTGTTTTGAGGTGGGGTGATTATGGGGTGGTTTTCCTATTTGGGGCGGTTGGTTTTTCGGCTGGTTCATAGGTTTCCTCAAGAAACGCGCGATGGCTATGCGCTTATTCACCCTCGTCGAGCCAAAGGAGAACCAATTCCCGACGATGAGAGAAGGCGCTATGTCGCACCAGATCAGCAGGTTTCCTTCGGCCTCCATCTTCTCGCACCCTTTTTGACCCATGCTTCTGTGCTTTCAATGGCCTGGGCTATCTTTCCCTTCGGCAAGCGTGAATCCATCGACCAGCCTCACGAATATGTGTTTGTAGTGCTTTTTCTTATGGCCTTTGTGTTTTTCTTCTATTGCGTTTGGAAACTCATCGATCTCAGCCAAACCATAAACACTCAAATCCATGATGAGTGAAGCGCTCAGGTGGCGGTCAACTGCAGCCTCCGCCGCAGCCCCCACCGCAGCCGCTGTCTGAGCCATTTGAGTCTGTGCAAATGCTAACGCTCGAACACCCGCCGTCGTTCTTGCTTCTTCTTCGGGTTCGAGACTTGAACCAGTTTATGACGCTGTACGTCATGACCGCGACACCGATTATCCAAAAAAGATTTGCCGTTCTTTCGGAAGCGGTGCAGCCGGCAAGGGCAGCCAAGGGCAAGATGGTGTAAGCCGCGTTTTTAGGGATCATCAGATATCGGCCGCTTTCTAAGCGCTGATATGTTGCGCCGAACCTCCGCTCGAGATGTGGCCAAATATCGGCGGGCGGCGTCTCTCCAAATGTTGCGCGATACGTCTCTAAGGTTTGCCGATATTGCTGTTGGTACTTGTCTTTTTCTGAGGCGCCGCCTTTGGTTGGTCCATGGTGCAGGGGGCTGCCGAGAATCTCCCCGCATAGCTCGTTCCAATAGTGGCGTGTATAAGTCAGGTGTTGATGCCAGACCTGATCGACTTCGTCTGAGGGTGTTACACCATGATCGCAGGTCTTAGCCAAGTAGAGGAAGCGCAGATATTCCTGATAGACCCTATCCGCAAAGGGCAGTGACCAGCCATTGTCTCGTGCCAGCCGTTTTACGAAGGTCAGTTGAGCTCCATCTGACTCAATCGTCATGTTCGAAAGAGCGGTGAGCAAGTTTGGATGAGACAGCTTCTTCATGAACTCTCCTTATATCCTACTATTTTAGTAGAGTATAAGATTCAGTGTCGCCTTGCAAGCAGATTCTATCGCCCTAAAGATAAGGAAAGCCACTCAAATGGCTCGTTCTAGGAGAGCCTCAGCCATGCCCAACCCCAATCGCCGGTCCTTCCTCGCGCTGGCCATGGCGACAACCGTTGCTTCTGCAAGCGGCGCTTCGGCTCGCAAGCGCACTGCTGCGCCGAGTTTGGCTGATGATGTGGGGACTTATGTTGGTTTTGGGCCACATCGGGTCGGCACACCGGGGCAGCGGAAGACTGCGCGGTGGCTGAGCGGTCGCTTGGATCGCCTTGGCTTTGAGACTCGCGTTGAGCCTTTTGCGATGGAAACGATCCTGAACCCCACCGGCAGCTTGCGGTTTGCGGGAGAAACGATTTCGGCATTCCCGCAATGGTATCCGCCCAAAGCCGCGCTGGGGAAGGCGCTCACGGCACCGCTCAAACCTCTAAGCGAAGCGGCAGGGCAGCCTTCGCTGCGCTTTGTTGATACGCCCATTGGCTTTGCCCCCAACTGGAACAAGGGTTTGGATCAATTGGCAGAGGAAGCGGCTGCCAAAGGGGCGCTGGCCTTGATCCTGGCGATAGATATTCCATCGGGCGATTTGTTCGTTTGCAATCAGCATAGCTCCACGCCCTTGCCGCTGCCGGTCGCTTTGGTGGCCAAGCGCGATCTTCCGCGCCTCGCGGCAGGTGCAGGGCAGGGGGCATCGCTTCGGCTGAGCGGAAAAAGCGCAACCGTCGATGGCGCCAATGTCATTGCGACCAAGCCGGGGATCGGTCAAAGGATCATCATCTCAACGCCTTTGACGGGCTGGTTCAGCTGCGGCGGGGAGCGGGGGCCGGGGATTGCGCTGTGGCTCAGGATGGCCAAGCTGATGGCTGCATCGCCGCGTCCGGTCACGATACTGGGCACCGGAAGCCATGAGATTGGCCATCATGGGATTGAGCATCATTTGGACGAGCATCCCATTGCGCCTGCCGATGTTGCGCTCTGGCTTCATTTTGGCGCGTCGCTTGGCGCAACCCGGCTGGATGAAGGTGCCGGGTTTAAGTCCCCCCAATATCTTGTTGGCCTTCCCGAAACGGAAGCGCGAGCCAAGGCTGCCTTCGCCAAGCATCTGCCTTTCTATGTGGCCGGCGGCCCGCAAACCCAAGGCGAGGCAGGGCCGATCATCGCGGCGGGCCATCGCAGCTTCATGGGCATGTCAGGCATGTTCCCGGCCTTTCACACCGAGGCGGACCGAGGCGAGGCCATCGACTTTGCCAAGCTGGAAGAAATTGCCGCAGCCGCTGAGGGATTGCTCCGGCAATTTGCCTGAGGGGTGAGTCAAGCCTTCGCCTGCAATGCCCCCAAGAAATCCATCTTCCCGATCTTCACGCCCTTGTGCCGCAGCAAGTCGTACGCGGTTGTCGCGTGGAAATAGAAATTGGGCTGCGCGAAGGAAAAGAGGAAGCCTTCGGCTGTGAAGGGGATGTTGGTCGTCTTAAATTCAAAGCGCATATCCCGGCCGACAAAGCCATTCACTTCCGCGGGATCAAGCGCGGCCAAGAAGTCCCGGGCATGGGCGAGATAGGCGCGGAGATCATCAAACGTCTGCGGCGGCATCGCCGTTTGCGGCGTGAAGACACCCGCCCGAACGCCTTCGATCGCGCCGCGTGAATGTTCGGCACTGGCCTTCAACTGATAAGCGAGCGGCTGCATATTGTCGAAGAGCCGCGCCTGAACCAGCTCTTCCTCGGCAACGCCATGTTCCGCCATATGCGCTTCGGCTTTGTCGATCAGATGATCAAGAGAGCCGAGGATTTGCAGGAAAGAGGGGATTGTCGCGTCGTAAAGGCTGATGGTCATCTGTTGCTCCTCATTATTGGCTTGTTGGGCCATTCATGCCGCTGTAGCTTTCTGCAAGCAATTATATCCCCATCACTTTTCGGAAAAGGATCAATCTGATGCGTCAATCTATTCTAGTTTGTGCCTTGTTGGTCTCTGCTTGCGGCCAAAGCAGCGAGACGGTGACCGTGAAAGACAGCGAAGGCAATGAACGCTCCGTTGAAGTCACTCAGAATGGCGACACGCGAACAGTGACCAGCGGCGATGGCTTGATCAAAGCCGAAGGGAAGATGGGGGGCAAGGATGCTCGCTTCCCGGCCTTTGCTCCGCAATATCCGGGATCGGAAGTGCAAGGCGTGGTAGACATGACCGCAGGCACATCAGCAACTGGTGGCATGAAGCAGAATATCATCACACAGTCCACAAAGGACTCGCCCGAAGCCGTCGTTGCTTTTTACAAGGAGAAAGCGGCGACCAGTGGGAAGCGCGTCCAAGAAATCAAGTCAGCAACTGGCCCGATGCTGATCATCGGCGGCACGTCCATGATCGATATGGAAGCTACCGTCACCGCCATGCCTGTTCCTTCTGGTGGAACGTCGGTCAACGTGACTGTGCAGGAGAAAATGCCCCCTTCTTGAAGGCTTAGGCAGGCTAAACCATGAAAATGTCGCCATCAAAATCGACGATAAAGAGGTTCCCGGCAGCATCTTCTCCAAAGGACACAATTTGGTTGATCGTGCCTTCATTGGGCGCGAAATCTTCGTTGCGCCGTTCATAGCTGTTGGAAGACAGCGTCTGGCCATCGACGAGTGAAGCGAAAGGCACGCTCCAGATATTGCCGCGCACAAAATCCGCGAAGACATAGCGATCACGAAGGGACGTGACGGGCCCACGATAGACATATCCGCCGGTGACGGAATTGCCTTGTCTGGGGCCAGTGCCATGTCGATATTCGGTAACGGGCGCGGTGAGGCCACTTGGCGCTGTGCCGTTGAAGGCCTGAGTTCCCTCCAGAAAGCGCCAGCCGAAATTGCGTCCGGGCTGGTTGGTCGCCACCATGTCAATTTCCTCTATCGCGCCTTGGCCAACGTCTCCGATCAAAAGAGTGCTGCCAAAAAATGAGGCGCGGAAAGGGTTTCTCAGGCCCAAGGCGAAAATCCATGGGTCGCCGCCACCGGAGGCAAACGGGTTGCCGGGGGCAGGCGTGTAGCTTGAGGCGCCCACGGCTATCCGCAAAATTTTGCCCAGCCTGACATTGGTATTCTGTGCATTATTCCCGGGACCTCCGCCTCCGCCGCCGTCGCCAATTCCGACATAGGCGTGTCCATCGGGGCCAAAGCCGATCCAGCCGCCATTATGGTTGCTGAAATCGGGATGCGGGGTGCGCAGCACATTGAGGTAAGAGGTCGATGATTGCGGAAGGCCAAGCGTGTATTCCCGGACCTCAACGGCACCATCGGGCGCAGTCGCCACCGCCAAGACTTTGCGGGAAGTGGCATGATCGGGAAGGGGGGCAAGGCCAAGCAGCCCTCGCTCTCCATCAGTCGAAAGATTGCCGACGCTCAAGACTTGGCTGCGCGCTCCCGTGGCAGGATTGAACAGATGAACGCCGCCTTGCTTTTCAACGACATAGACGCGGCTGTCCCCGGGAATGGCAGACACAAACAGTGGCTGTGAAAAACCCGTTGCGACGCGGCGAACAGCAATGCCTTCCTTGCTGTTGCTGACCGTGATGTTGACTGTCTGATCGACCGTGCTGCGTCCGTCGCTGGCTCTCACTTGCACCGCATAGACATTGTCTCCATCGGCATCCGTGGCGAGATCAAAATCGGGGGCGGTCGTAAAGCTGAGCGCTCCAGCACCAGTGATTGCAAAGCGTGCCGCATCTGCTCCGCCGGAAATGGTGAAGGTCAGGGCATCTCCATCAGGGTCGGAGGCCGCGGCTTGATAGGCGGTCGTTGCATTTTCGGTGACGGTTGCGGTTTGTGCCGAGGTGAAGGTCGGCGCACCATTGGGGCGCGGAGGCGTATCAACGCTACCCCCTCCACCGCCGCATGAAGCGAGCAGGATGAGGCCGGATATGGCGAAGGGCGAACGCATGAGTGAAGGCTATTTTGGCTTTCCGATCTTGTCGAGCCAATCGCCTGAAATGTGCTCCCAATTCGGTCGATATGCGGTGAGTGTGGCAGAAAATAAGTCCAATCTTTCTGGGGCCTTAAGTCCATCTCATCGGCAAAAAGCTTAACAGCATCGCAACCATTGCCTGCTAAGTGGCGAAGCATGACGTGGGGCATTCAATGGGTTGGAAGGCTTTTGGCCTTGCTTCTGGCATATCTGCTGGTTGCTGCTCCTCCCGTCACTGCGCATGAATCGCCCCTCCACACCACGCTTGGGCGAGCGTGCGCTTTGGCGAGCGATGGTCTCGAACGGCCAGAGGAGCTGATATTCAGCCGGTCACGCTTTGATTGCAGTAAGAAGGCCGCTTCCATCTATGGCCCTGTCACTTGGGGGCTATTTGATGGGCTTAGAGCTTCTGTCGAACCGCATGAGCCCGTTCAATTCCGCCACACTCCGCACCCCTTTCAATCGCAACAGGCTTTTGCAGGTCTTGCCAATGGACAAGTCATCGAGCTGCAAAGAACCACGCCCAGTGGATCGCTCACGCTTTCGTCTGAGATTATTTCTTATGACCTGCCCACTGCCGGCTCACCCGTTGTGGCGCTGTTGATCCGCGAAGTCGGCATGCAACATCAGCGCGGGATCGCAACTGACGCGCTAATCATTCCTGCGGCTGAAGCTGCACGCGAAGACAGTCGGATCATTCTCTTCTTTGCCGTTTTGGGCGGAATTGTGTTCGCGTTGCTCTTCTTCAACTTAGCGCTTTATGCGACGCTTCGTTATTCGTTCATCCTCACGAATTGCGCGGGCAATGCGGTTATATGCGCCCTTACAATGACTTGGGCGGGGGATATTATCCCCTTCGTGCCGGACGTTAAGCTGATTGATAAGATCTCGCTGATGCAATTTGGGATTGCCATCCACTTCGCCTTTTCTGCTTTGTTCATGCTGAGCTTTATCGAACGAGAGAAACTCCATCGCGGCGCCGTCTGGATTGTTATGGTTCCAGCCTTCTTTGGGATTGCCGCTGCCGCAATGCGCCTGGTCGATGTTCAGTATCATTGGGAGCTTGTGGATCTTATTTTCTATGCAGGGCTAGGCATTGGAACCTTTGCCAACCTGTTGGTTGCGATTGACTCGCTTATTCGTGGAAGCTTGGCCGCGCGCATCTATTTGGCTGCGCTCATTGTGCCGGCCTCACTTGGATTGGCGCGGCTGGTATGGGGACAGCAGTTGACCGATCAAGGCGGGATGTTCCTTGTGATCAGTCCGACCTTGTTCATGGTGATGAGTGCGCTTTTAAACTCTCTTGCTGTGAGTTGGCGGATCAGCGTTCTGCTGGCGGAACGTAACCACGCCTATGTGCTGGCCGAAACCGATGCCATGACGCGGCTCTTCAATCGGCGGGCGTTTGTCACTCGTGCTCTTGTCGGCGATCATCCGAAGAAACTGGTCCTAATCGATATTGACCGGTTCAAATCGATCAACGACAATTTCGGCCATCAAGTCGGGGATGAAGTGATCGAACATCTTGCCGATGTGCTTCGCGCTACAACGCCTCCCGGTGCCGTGATCGGAAGATTGGGAGGCGAGGAATTTGCTGTCCTCACGGAGGCCGACACGGCATCGGGTCTTTCCGAAGCGATCAGACGGGCCGTAGTTGGATCGCCTTTCCCCAAAGGGCTGATGGTGTCTGTCAGCATCGGCACAAGCTTGGCGATCATAACCAATGAACAGCAATGGGCAGAGGCTTATGGTGCTGCCGATGCCGCCCTTTATGAGGCAAAGCGCAGCGGACGAAATCGTGTCCGTCAGGCAGTTGCTGCTTAGTCAGCGCTTTCGAACAAATTCTGCGCGCAGCACCAGCCCCCTGATCCCGTCAAATTTGCAATCAATTTCCTGAGCGTCACCCGTCAGTCGAATGGATTTGATCACTGTGCCTTGTTTCAAAGTTTGGCCAGCGCCTTTGACGGTGAGATCCTTGATCAGAGTCACTTGGTCACCATCGGCAAGGATGTTGCCGACCGCATCGCGGAAGATGACTGCGCCATCAGCCTCTGCCTGTTGAGTGCGGAGCGCTAGCTCCGACGCTGGCATCCATTCGCCGCTGATTTCATCATAAACATAGTCGTCATCACTGGACGTCATTTCAAAGCGCTCCTTTATCGCGCAGCATCAAAATAGGGTCGTTCACCTGCGATGGTCACGCGCTCCATCACGCGCACCGCCGGGAAATAGTCTGATGCCGCATAATGTTGGCTCGCGCGATTATCCCAAAAGGCAATTGAATTGGGCTGCCAGCGAAAGCGGCATTGATGCTCAGGAAGCGTCGCTTGTGCATAGAGATGATCAAGCAGCCAGCTGCTCTCTTTCGCGGAAAGCCCGTTGATATGGCTGGTAAAGGCCGTGTTGACATAAAGCGTGCGGCGACCAGTTTCTGGGTGCGTGCGGACAACGGGATGTTCTTGCAGCGGATATTGCGCCAGCAGCTCTTCCCGGCTTGTCTTGAGCTTTTTGGAGAAGACTCGGCTAATGTCATGCACAGCCGTCAACGTGCAGACCCATTCCTGCATTGCAGGGGAGAGAGCATCATAAGCGGCATCCATGCTTGCGAACAGCGTGTCGCCGCCAACTTCTGGGATTTCGATGGCGCGGAGGATGGATCCAAGCGAAGGTTGGGCTCGCCATGTGACATCGGAATGCCAGAAATTCTCGCTCCCGCGTGATTTTGGACCATGGGCAATGCGCAATATTTCTGGATTGGGCTGATCCTTTGGGGTTGCGGGGTGAACCTCAAGCGCTCCGAACCGGCGTGCGAAGGCAATATGCTGTTCGGCTGTGATGTCTTGATCACGAAAGAAGATCACGCGGTGATCGAGAAGCGCTTGGCGGATTGCGGAAATCACATCGTCCGATTGTTCTTGCCGCAAATCCACGCCATGGATTTCTGCGCCGATATGCGGTGACATCGGGCGGGTTTCGATAAGCGCGGGTGCAGCATAGGCAGCTTGTGTGGCCATTTCTTGATCCTCTTCCTCTGGCGGATGAGCATGACCTCAAGCTGTGAACCTGTCCAGCGGCGCGTTGCAATTTACGGCTTCAAACTCTATCGCAAAGCCTGCTCAGTCGCGCACCAAGGATAAGATTCTGTGTCCCATGAAAAGCGTATCGTCTATTGCTCTAGTCCGACTGATCCCCACGCGTGCCATGGTATCCCGGTGCAGCCTCGCAAAGGCGATTTGGATGTGGTCTGCCCAGTGTGCGCAGGCCATGGCCAATGGAACACCGAAATCGATCTGGTGAGCCAGCGTTGCAAACGCACTGTCTGCGACAAATGCGATGGACGCGGCTGGATAGAAACGGGCGATGATTTGGTGCCATCGCATGATATTCATATGTCAGAAGAAGGCTATCCAATGTGGGTCACGCGGCTGGATCCTTCGGATGATCGGGAGTGAAGGAAGGGAAATACTCCAAGCTCCCTTTTTCCTTGTAACCAATTGAAATGCAGTCATAGTTCCCTTGGGGTGGAACAAGGGGGCATAACCATGTTGTTGCGCGGGCCAAAGCGGGAATTTCGAACCTGGACTTCTGATTCACGGCGTTGGAATGGCTTTGAGCCAAGGTCCGGCGACATCGTCGTCGCAACTGCACCCAAATGCGGGACGACATGGACGCAGCGGATTGTGGGCATGTTGCTTCGTCAATCGGCCGCGCCTTTTCCTGTCCAAGATGAACAGCCTTGGATCGATATGCGCAGCGCCCCGATTGAGGATGTGTTGGCGATGCTCGCTGCACAGCCTGGCCGCCGGTCGATCAAGACCCATTCGCCCTTTGATGCGTTCCCCTTCCACGACGACATGCTCTATATTCATGTGGCAAGAGACCCACGTGACGCTTGCATGTCTTGGCAAAACCACACGGCAGGATATCTGCCAAGCACATATGCTTGGCTTGATATGAATGGCACAACAGACGAGACGATTGGCGAGCCTTGGCCTATTCCTCCATCTGATCCACGGGACTTTTTCCGGGCGTTCATGCGGGAGCCTCAATTTGCCCCCTTCACCGAATTTACGATCTCCGAATATTGCGACCTTGAACGATCCTATTGGATGGAACGGCATCGCCCCAATGTTCTGATGGTCCACTACAATGACTTGAAGGCTGATCTCGATGGCGAGATGCGGCGCATTGCCGATTTCTGTAGGATAGAAACGCCAGCCTCGCTTTGGGCCGAGCTTGTGGCCGCAGCAGACTTTGCGGCGATGAAGCGCGATGGCGCTATCCTATTGCCGACCGCCGAGATGATCTGGGAAGGCGGGCATGATCGCTTTTTGAACAAGGGTACAAACCGGCGCTGGCTGGATATTGTGACACCAGAGGATCTGCATCGCTACGAAACGGAAGCCAACATCGGTATGAGCCCCAATCTTAAAGCTTGGACCGAAGGCGGTCGGTTGACTGCAGGCGACCCAGCGGCGCTCGGCGATTAGGCAGCGTTAGCTCGTGAGCCAGAGCAGTACGAAGAACCCATAGAAGAGCGACATGAAGACAAGCGCAGCTCTGCGCCAAAGGGGAGGGCGCAGTTCTTCTGGCAGCATTGTTGTGTTGACATAGAGTATGTGAAGCGAAGCAAAGACCATGACGACCCCTGCAATATTGGCCCCGAGTTGAAGCAGGAAAATGGGCGCAGCGAGGCCCATCGCGATCAAGCCCCAGATCACGAAAACGGCAAGCACGCTATAATATATGCGGCGTACGTCCCCGCTGCTCCAACGCCTTGCCCGGTCGCTTCCAACCCACAAGATGTCAGTCACGGCGCGGACGGTTCCCTCGAGGATATCGAGCTGAGTCTTGAACAAAAGCCAAGCCCCCATGAAGGCGACGGCAATGGCAAGGCCAGTTCCAGCGCCAAGCGCATTGGCGAGGGCCGCTGCGACGCCGAGCCCTCGGATATCCTCGCCTTGGCTCAAGACAGAGGTGTAAAGGATTGCCGGCAGCGCCATGCCGAGCAAAGCGCCACAAAAGAAGATGCCCCACTGGTCTGCCCGAACGATCCGCCACCATCCGCGCCAATGCGTCATGTTGTTGGGGGTTGGAGCAAAGACGCTGCCTGTATCGGCGAGTGGCGCTGCTTTTTCTCCGGCGGCTGCGGCCGAGATATATCCAACCACTCCGCCCATGCCGAAGCCCTTATCTCGAGACCAATTGGAGAGGGTCAAGTTGCCTACGCCGCCGACGCCAGAATAAGCGGCAAAGGCCCCGATCAGAAACCAATCAGCGTCTTTCGGCATGAAGTTGAAATCGCCGCTGAACCAGTCATAGCCCACAAAGCCAACCGCTGCAGCAGCCCAGCGCTCTGGTGGGGCAACAATGATGCAAAGGATCAACAGCCCGGTGAGCACCGACCCAACCAAGATCCAATTGAGCAGTTCAAGCGTATGTTCAATGCGTCGACCAACCACCAAAATGATCACGCAGGCGAGGTAGATGGCGACCCCAATCCAATAGACTTGCCCGCTTGAAGCTTCGTCCGCGAGGCTTCCGACAAACAGATAATAGACGGCACCTGCGGCGGCCCCGGCCCAAGCCGGCCAACCCGTTTGCGCGAGGTACATGAAGGCGTAGACGAAAGCCCAAAAGCGCGCATGGGGCTTGGTCCGCATGAAGCCAATGACTGCAGGTTCGCCGGAATAGAGCGTGTAGCGGACCAGCTCTGTATTGAGCACAGTCTGGAGGAAAATGGCGATGCTCGACACCCAAAGCAGTGTCAGTCCATATTTGACGAACACTGCGGGGCCGACAAGCCATTCGCCGCTTCCAATTGCCGCGCCAAGCAAGATCGCGCCGGGGCCAATGACAGCGAGGATCTGAAGCCCTTGGGTAGGCGGCGGGGCAGGCAAGTCTGCCTTGTTCCAAGGTTTGAGCCCGGTATGCGCTTCTACTAGAGCCACAACATCCCCTCTTTTCCTTGAGGCTGCGGATGATGCTCTTGATTGTCAACATGGCCCAATCGCCGTGATGTGTCCGCTTGTGTCCGTCAGAGTGAAATTGGCAATGCTCTCAGGCGATTTCCAGAGCACCGAAATGCAGTCAGGCCGCCGGGTTGAAACGTCACTGCAGCAGATTTGGGACGATGAACCTCAATCTCACGGCATGGAAAAACGGACCATCTAACTCAAATCAGCGAAGCCACATCCAAGCTGGCCTTTTCGCGCCGCTTGCTTGACCGCATGGCACCGCCAATCAACCCAAAGCCAAGGATCAGCATGGCCCAAGTCGAAGGTTCTGGAACCGCGCTTACCGATGAGAAGGAAAAGTCGATATTGTCGATGCCAACATTGGAGCTGTCGGGGCCGAATTTCACCCCGATGCCGTTCGTGCTCGCCAAGTTTACAGTGAACAGGTTGGATTGATTGCCGGTTCCTACTGAGATGTCGCCCGACGAAAAGAGCACGTTACCGAGCCCATTGAAAATCGTGAAACTGGTATTGCGGGTGGTGCTTGGCCATCCCCCAAGCCGGAAGCTGTTCAGGGTCACTGCCCCGGTTTGAAGTGGCGCAAAGAAAACGGATGCGCCGTTCGCGCCCGGTGTTCCATAGCCGATGCCGAGGAGCTCGCTGTAATTTGTGCCCCAATATCTAAAATTATTGTTCGTATCTGCGGCCAAGCTGCTGTCAAAACGCCACTCGACATTGACCGAACTTGAATCGCCGTAAGTCTGGTCGATGGCCATACCATTGGAGCAGGGGTTGCCACCCAAGCAAGTTGCATCGTTGAACAACAGGACGGTCGCGTGAGCCGGGCTTGCCGCCAACCAGAAAGCCGTGGTTGCCGACAGAAGAGAGAGGAACTTTGCCATGAGATTTACTCCGTACTTTTTTCAGCTTCGCTATTCGAAGTTCAGAAGGAGCCCCAGCCATCTGGCCACCGTGCCGGTGGTTTTTTGCACCGTTTCGTTTCTTTGGGATGGGTTGGGGTGAACAGCCTCTAACCCGTGCTGAGATCAAAAGCCCCAATCGATATGTACCGGTACAATTGGCTGCGTGATGTTTTTAGATCATGCCTCAGGGCCCCGATTTCGGACGAGCAAAGTTGACAATCTGCCCTGTTACGCGCCATTTGGCCCTAGGGAGTGAGGGCATGGAGATGATTCATGACGACCCCCGCGCCCACCCCCCCTTCGCGACAACGCGGCTTTCTTGGCTTTGTTGAGCGGGCAGGCAATGTGCTCCCCGAACCAGCGATGATCTTCGTGTGGTTGATCCTGTTTCTGATGCTGTTGTCTACGCTTGGGGCTTGGCTCGGCTGGTCGGCTTCCGTGAGCTATTCGGGCGAGAAAGCGCCAGACTTTGCAACGCTCGAAAATGGCGTGCTGACTTACTCCGCACAAAGCCTGTTCAACGAAGCCAATATCGCAAAGCTGCTGACGGAAATGCCGAAGACACTGACGGGCTTTGCACCCCTTGGTCTTGTACTGCTGATGGTCTTTGGCGCGGCGGTCGCTGAGCGGGCTGGTTTCTTTTCCGCGCTCATCCGGGCGTCGCTGCGCAATTCTCCCAAAGCGATCCTGACGCCTGTGGTCGCTGTCATTGGCATGGTCTCTCACCACGCGTCCGACGCAGCTTATGTGGTGTTCATCCCCTTGGCTGCGATCATCTTTGCAAGTGTCGGTCGGCATCCACTGGCGGGTCTTGCAGCGGCCTTTGCGGCTGTGTCCGGTGGCTTTGCCGGCAATATCACGCCGGGTCAGTTGGACGTTTTGCTGTTCGGCTTCACGCAAGAGGCGGCGCGTATCATTCAGCCAGATTGGGCCATGAACCCGCTCGGCAATTGGTATTTCATCTTGACCATCGTGATCGTGTTCACGCCAATCATCTGGTACATTACAGACAAAGTGGTTGAACCGCGCCTCGGCAAATGGGGCAGTGAGCCGGACGATGAGTTGAAGGCAGAGCTTGCCAAATCGGCTGTGACCGATGTTGAGCGCAAGGGATTGAGGCGAGCAGGCTGGGCCGTGCTGGCCGTTGTCCTGGCCTATGCCGCCTTGGCTCTTGCGCCCGGATACACGCCGCTCATCGATGAAACGAAGCAAGGTACAGCTCAGCTTCAGCCTTTCTATGGCGCTTTGGTAGCGGGCTTTTTCACCATCTTTCTTGTGACGGGCATTGCCTTTGGAACGGCCACGGGCGCGATCAAATCCTATCGCGATGTGCTGATCATGATGACCGAAGGCGCCAAGACCATGGCGCCCTATATCATCTTCGTCTTTTTCGCGGCGCATTTTGTGGCGATGTTCAATTGGTCTCGCTTAGGGCCAATTGCCGCCATCAACGGCGCTGCGGCGCTCAAGGAAATGAACCTTCCCGCGCCGCTTTTGCTGGTGAGTGTGCAAGGCTTCTCGTCTCTGCTTGATCTCTTCATTGGATCAGCGGCTGCGAAATGGAGCGCGATGGCGCCGGTTGTGGTGCCGATGTTCATGCTGCTTGGGATCAGCCCGGAGATGACGACCGCTGCCTACCGCATGGGTGACAGCTATACCAATATCATGACGCCCTTGATGAGCTATTTCCCGCTCATCCTTGGCTTTGCGCGGCGATGGGACAGCAGCGTTGGCGTCGGGTCTTTACTCGCGCTGATGCTGCCCTTTGCGCTGTGCTTCATGGTTGTTGGTTTGGCGATGACAGCGACTTGGGTCGCGCTTGACCTGCCGCTTGGGCCGGGCGCGCAAGTCTATTATGAGATTCCCGGCGAGGCTTTGAGGTGAGTCGTGAAGCAGAGGAGTTGAACTGCCCAAAAAATGGGCAAAGAAAATTCAATTTGCCATAAATTAATGCAAATATTTCGTCGGATCGTGCGGAAACTGCCCTAACCTTGCGCGGATTGGGTTGGCACGCTTATTGAATATCAACGCTGATAATAGGGGCCGTGTTCCAAATGAAAAAAATCGAAGCGATCATCAAACC
>DLOX01000290.1 GCA_002478575.1 Sphingomonadales bacterium UBA7473
CGCCTGAACGTGCTCGCCAATGTAATGGGCAAGCCTTTCCGCACCATCTTCCACGAATTTTCAGGCGGTTCTTCCAACCCCGACGATGTTGGCGGATCAGGCGATGTGAAGTATCACTTGGGCACCAGCACCGACCGTGAATTTGATGGCATCAAGGTCCATATGTCCTTGGTTCCCAACCCTTCCCATTTGGAAGCCGTGGACCCGGTTGTGCTTGGCAAAGTGCGCGCCAGCCAAACCGATCGCGGCGATCTGAAGGACCATTTGCAGGTGCTTCCCGTCTTGCTCCATGGCGATGCGGCCTTTGCAGGCCAAGGCATTGTTTGGGAATGCTTGGGCTTCTCCGGCATTCGCGGATATAACACGGGCGGCTGCATTCACTTCATCGTGAACAACCAAGTTGGCTTTACGACCAGCCCACAATTTGCGCGCTCTTCGCCCTACCCGTCAGATGTCGCGAAAGGCGTTCAGGCCCCGATCTTCCACGTCAATGGCGATGATCCGGAAGCCGTCACCTTCGCCTGCAAGCTTGCCATCGAATATCGTCAGCGCTTCCACCGCGACATTGTGATCGACATGTGGTGTTATCGCCGCTTCGGCCATAATGAAGGCGATGAGCCGGGCTTTACCCAACCGCTCATGTATCAAAAAATCCGCCAGCATCCTGCCGTAAGCAAAGTCTATGGTGCGCGGCTGGCCGAACAGGGCGTGATCGATAAGGATTGGGTCGACCATGCCGAAGGGGCGTTCGTGGCTCATCTCGAGGGTGAATTTGAAGGCGCAGCGGGCTATAAAGCCAATGAAGCCGATTGGTTCGGCGGTCGGTGGCAGGGCCTGAGCAAACCCGCCGACCCTGAAACGGCGCGCCGCAACGTCATCACTGGCATTGCGCCCAAGCTGATGGATGGCCTTGGCCGCACGCTGACGACTGTCCCGGAAGGCCACAATATCCACAAGACGCTGGAGCGTGTGCTGGAAGCCAAGCGCGAGATGTTCCGCAGCGGCAATGGCTATGATTGGGCGACGGGCGAAGCTTTGGCTTATGGATCGCTCCTGTCTGAAGGCTATCGCGTTCGCTTGTCTGGCCAAGACTCAGGACGAGGCACGTTTAGCCATCGTCACGCCGTCTGGGTCGATCAAGGGACGGAAGCCAAATATATCCCGCTTTCGACTGTGCAGCATGGCCGCTTTGAAGTGTTGGACAGCCCCTTGAGCGAGTTTGGCGTGCTTGGCTATGAATATGGCTATGCCAGCGCCGACCCGAAAACGCTTGTGCTGTGGGAAGGCCAATTTGGCGATTTCGCCAATGGCGCTCAGGTGATGATCGACCAGTTCATTGCCTCTGGCGAAAGCAAGTGGCTCCGCGCCAATGGTCTCGTGATGCTTTTGCCGCATGGCTATGAAGGCCAAGGGCCTGAGCATAGTTCTGCGCGGTTGGAGCGGTTTTTGCAGCTCTGCGCCGAGGATAATATCCAAGTCGCCAATTGCACGACGCCTGCCAACTATTTCCACTTGTTGCGTCGTCAAATGCATCGGCCGTTCCGTAAGCCGCTGATTGTGATGACGCCAAAGTCTCTGCTGCGGCATAAGCTTGCGGTATCCAAGGCAGAGGATTTCCAAGGCGAAAGCCATTTCATGCGGATCCTGTCTGACCCATGGGCACCCGCCGATAAGGATGTGAAGCGGCTCGTGCTCTGCACCGGCAAAGTCGCCTATGATTTGATGGAAGCCCGCAACGCGGCTGAAGACAAAAACACCGCCATCGTGCGACTTGAGCAGCTTTACCCCTTCCCCGGCGATCCATTGGTGGTGCGGTTGGATCGTATGCCCAATTTGGAAGAAGTGGTTTGGGCGCAGGAAGAGCCGCGCAACAATGGCAGCTGGTCCTTCGTCGAGCCTTTCATCGAAGAGGCTCTCGGTCGTTCAAAGGTCAAGCCATCTCGCGCCCGTTACTCAGGCCGCAAGTCGAGCGCATCGCCGGCAACAGGCCTGATGAAGCGCCATGTGGCCGAACAAGCCGCCCTTATTGCCGACGCGCTGGGCCACAGCGTGCGCGGCGAAATTAGACGTCAGCGCCAAGGCTGAGGAGTAGATATGTCAACGGAAGTCAAAGTCCCAACATTGGGCGAATCCATTTCTGAAGCCACTTTGGGCCAATGGCTGAAAAAGCCAGGCGAAGCGGTGGCCGCTGATGAACCCATTGCGAGCCTTGAAACCGATAAGGTCGCGGTCGAAGTCACTTCGCCTGTCGCAGGCGTCATGGGCGCTCAGATGGTGGCGGAAGGTGCTACTGTGAATGTCGGCGCTGTGATCGCAGCGATTGAATCAGGCGGTGGCAGTGCTCTTGCTCAGCCTGCTGCAGCGGCTTCTGCTCCTTCAGCTGCGGCCTCGGACTCTGCGGACCTGACCCTCTCCCCCGCCGTCCGTCGGCTTGTGCTCGAATTTGGCGTCGATCCCACAAAGATCAAAGGCAGCGGCAAAGATGGCCGCTTGACCAAGGAAGATGTGCTGGCGGCAGCGGCGGCTCAGCCTGCAGTCGCTGCTCCGGCTCCCGCAGCGCCCGCCGCCCCTGCCCCGGTTGCTGCACCAACACCTGCGATTGACGCGGGTGGTCGCGTGCAAGAGCGGGTGAAGATGACGCGCCTGCGTCAAACCGTCGCGCGCCGCCTGAAAGAGGCGCAGAATACGGCGGCCATGCTCACAACCTTCAATGATGTGGACATGTCTGCCGTCATCGAAGCGCGCGCCAAATATAAGGATCTGTTCGAAAAGAAGCATGGCGTGAAGCTTGGCTTCATGGGCTTTTTCACCAAAGCCGCTTGCCTTGCGCTAAAGGACATCCCCGCCGTCAACGCCCAGATTGAAGGCGATGAGATTGTCTACAACCAGTTTGTCGATGTCTCGGTTGCCGTCAGTGGCCCCAATGGCTTGGTCGTCCCTGTCGTGCGGGATGCCGATGCGATGTCCTTCGCAGAGATCGAAAAGGCCATCGGCAACTTCGGCAAGAAAGCCAAAGAAGGCACGATGACGATGGAGGATATGAAGGGCGGCACCTTCACCATTTCCAACGGCGGCGTCTTTGGCTCACTCATGTCCACGCCGATCATCAACCCGCCGCAAAGCGCCGTCCTTGGCCTCCACCGGATTGAGGATCGTGCCGTTGTGCGCGACGGCCAAGTCGTGATGCGGCCCATGATGTATCTCGCCCTCAGCTATGATCACCGCCTGATCGATGGCCGCGAAGCTGTAACATTCCTTGTGGCCGTCAAAAATGCTATTGAGGATCCGACACGGCTTTTGATTGATCTTTGAGGTAAGTGATGAACTGGCGAGACCATATCCATTCTGATCCTGCTATCCTTGGCGGCAAGCCTGTCATCAAAGGCAGTAGGATTTCTGTCGAGCTGGTTCTTGAATATCTGGCGGATGGGGCAAGCACCGCCGACGTGATAGCGGCCTATCCGCATCTGACTGAGGCGGACGTTCGCGCAGCCTCAGCTTTTGCGCATGACATGGTGGCAGAAGAAAAGGCCATTGCTCAAAAACGGGCTGCATGAACCTTGAAACTCGTTGCTGATGAGAATGTCCATCCGGTCGTCATCGTGCGCTTGCGAGCGCGAGGGTATGATGTCTTCTCAATCGCTGAAAGCATGCCTGGATCAAGCGATGATGAGATTCTTGCTTTGCCAGACATGTCCGGATGCGTATTGATCACCTATGACCGCGATTTCGGCGACTTGATTTTCAAACAATCCAAGTCACCACCATTGGCCATCATCTACAGCCGACTTGGCCGTGCGGAGCCAAGATATTTGTCGGATGTCATTGGCGAACTGTTGGACAATGGCCTGCTTGCCTTACATATTCACGTGATCACTAAAAATGGCGTCCGCGCCTCCCCTTTTCCTCCCGGAGCTTGAAATGACGAACACACCCTACGACCTCATCGTTATCGGCGCTGGGCCCGGCGGCTATGTTGCGGCCATCCGGGCGGCGCAGTTGGGGCTGAATGTGGCCTGCGTTGAGGCGCGGGAGACCTTGGGCGGAACCTGCCTCAATGTCGGTTGCATTCCGTCCAAGGCCTTGCTTCACGCGTCAGAGCTTTATCATGAGGCGCAGTCGGGCGATCTGGCAAAGTTCGGCGTGGAATTCAAAGGAGTCAGCCTGAACCTAGATCAGATGCATGCCGAGAAGTCCAAGGCCGTCAAAGAGCTGACTGGCGGGATCGAGTTTTTGTTCAAGAAGAATAAGGTGGATTGGTTGAAGGGGCATGCGGCTTTCACGTCGGCCTCAACCATCGACGTGGCAGGCCAAAGCTATTCCGCCAAAAAGTTCATGATCGCGACCGGCTCGTCCGTCACGCCCCTGCCCGGCGTCACGGTTGACCAAAAGGTGGTGGTCGACAGCACAGGCGCACTCGCCCTCCCTAAGGTGCCCAAGCATCTGGTCGTCATTGGCGGCGGCGTGATTGGGCTGGAATTGGGCAGCGTTTGGGGACGGCTGGGCGCGAAAGTGACGGTTGTTGAGTATCTCGACCAAATCCTGCCCGGCATGGATGGCGAAGTGCGCAAGGAATCGGCCAAGATATTCAAGAAACAGGGCTTTGAGATTCGCACCAGCACTAAGGTGACGGGCGTTACTGTGAAGGGCGCGAAGGCCACACTCACGGTCGAACCAGCAGCCGGTGGGGCATCCGAAACCATCGAAGCCGATTGCGTGCTCGTGGCAATTGGCCGCAAGCCAAACACCGATGGCTTGGCGCTCGACAAGGCAGGCATCGTGGCGAACGCCCGGGGCCAGATCGAGGTTGGCCATGATTTCCAAACCAATGTCCCGGGCATCTATGCGATTGGTGATGTGACGCCCGGACCAATGCTTGCCCATAAGGCCGAAGATGAAGGCATTGCGGCGGCGGAGTTCATCGCTGGGCAAACCGGGATCATCAATCATGACATCATCCCGGGCGTCGTCTATACCCATCCCGAAATCGCAAGCGTTGGCCTGACCGAGGAAGAAGCCAAGGCGAAGGGCGAAGTCAAAATCGGCAAATTCCCTTTCATGGCGAACAGCCGCGCGAAGACCAATCGCGATACCGAAGGCTTTGTGAAGATCATCGCAGACGCAAAGTCAGACCGCGTGCTAGGCGTCCATATCATCAGCTCGCTGGCTGGCACCCTGATCGCCCAAGCCGCCCAAGCCATGGAGTTTGGGGCGACCTCCGAAGATATTGCCTACACTTGCCATGCGCACCCCACCCATGCCGAGGCGATGAAGGAAGCGGCAATGGCTGTGACGGGCAAGCCGATCCATATGTGATCAGGCCTTTGAGCCTGCGTCCATGCTGATCGACAAGACCCTTTACCCAAGCATCATAGGCTTCGGCGCAGCCGTTCTGGCTGGCATTGGCTTCATGCTTTGGGGCGGAGCACCTGCACATTATCCCGCCATCAACGCCGGGGCATTTGGGATGGGGATTGCTTTGCTCTTCTGGGTGCGACCGCCTGCCAGTGACGGGGGCGCGACGCGCATTGGACTTAGCGCCGCGCTGATGCTGTTCTTGCCTTTGATCATGGGTCCCAACTTGGACGGCATCCGCCGATGGATCGGCCTTGGCCCGGTTCAACTGCATGCAGCCATGCTATTGCTCCCCTCACTATTGGCCCTGCTCCCCCGGCTGGACCCGAAGGCGCAGAGCTTAGCAGTCCTTTTCGCAGCCATTGCCATTGCCGCTCAGCCTGATCGTGCCAGTGCCTTGGCGCTGTTGGGCGGCGCAGTGGGATTGGCATTGATCCAGCGAAACCGTTGGGCTGGAGCTTCAGTTGCCATCGCGCTATTGTCTGTCGCTGCCACCTTTATGCGCGCTGACCCTCTGGGCCCCGTACCCTTTGTTGAGTCAGTCTTGCCAGATGCTTGGGTGATGAGCCCCTTGCTCGCTATCATCCTCGCCCTGACCCTTATCGCGGCAATTGCGCTTCCAGCAAGACAGGGGAGCGAGATGTGGCCGCTCGCTGGTGCATTGGCGGGCTTCGCCATCGCGTCGTTCATCGGCGCATATCCCACGCCCCTCATCGGCTATGGTGCGGCTCCCATAATTGGCTTAGCGCTTGGATTAGCGATGTCGAAGCCCCGCTCGCCTGCGTTGGCATAAAAGGGGACTAAGATCATGATGTCCTTGCCCGTCTGGCTTGATCTCTTTGCAACAGCTGTCTTCGCCGCATCCGGAGCCTTGGCCGCAGCTGGACAACGACAGACCTTTGTCACCTTCTGCTTCTTTGCGCTTGTGACGGGCGTGGGCGGCGGCACAGTGCGGGACTTGTTGATCGGAGTGCCCGTCTTCTGGGTTCAGGATTGGCGCGTTCCCGTCATTTGCATAAGCGCCGCCTTTGCCATCTGGTTCACCCCCGCCCGCTGGTGGCAAGGCCGGGCGCTAGACTGGTTCGATGCGGCGGGCCTTGCGGCCTATGCTGTCTTTGGCGCCGCTAAGACGCTGGGCTTGGGCATCAACCCGATTTCTGCAATCTTGATGGGGGTGATAACCTCTTGTGTTGGCGGGATCATCCGTGATGTTTTGGCCGGCACGCCGTCAATCATCATGCGCCCTGAAATCTATGTGAGCGCGGCTGCCTTGGCGGCGACGCTTTTCGTTCTGCTTGTTTCAATGGGTACGCCGCTGCCGCTGGCTGGATTGATCGGCGCAGCGGCAGGGTTTGGATTGCGCGCATTGGCCATCGCAAGGGGGTGGGCCATCCCGCCTTATAATCGATGAGGGATAATCAGCTGGTCCCTTTCAAAACGCCACTTGCCCGAATGGGGATGAGGTAGAGCGCCAGGAGGGCAGAATTCGAAACAGCATTCAGCGGGAAGCCTGTCGCCGCTGAAATTGCAGAATCGATCACATACCAGATCACAACCGCAGCCGTTATTAGGCGCCATACACTCGCGGCCGCTTCAGCTTCCAACAAATGCGCGCCTTTGAACGCTGCCATAAAAGTGATACCCCAGCCGACAGTGATGCAGCCGATCAGGCCCATGGCAAAGCGCATATGCTGGCCCGGCTCTTCAGCAAGCGGGTTGCCAATCAACCCAAAGAAGAGCCGCGTAAAGCCTGAGCTTGCTTCAAAGGCAAAGCCTGCCAAACCAATCCCAAACAGGATCACGCCCCATGCCCAAAGGTTCAGCCAGTTTTTCCAGAAATTGCTCATCGTCATTCTCCTTCGACTCTCTATGTAGCACTTGCTACATGATTGTAGCAGTCGCTACAAGAAAAAAATGAACAAGCAGGAAGATCGTCGCACAGCGATTGCCGAAAGGCTTGCCGATCATATCCTGCAGCATGGATTGATCGCGTCCAGTCTGCGGCCTTTGGCGCAAGCAGCAGGCACCAGTGACAGGATGCTGCTCTATTATTTTGAGGATAAAGCGGAGATAATCGCAGTGGCTTTGCAGGCAGTGGCGGGACGAATGGCCGGGCTAATGGCAGCGGCGGTCGCATCAGAGCCATTGCCCTATGATCAACTCCTCCCCAAGCTTGCTGTCTTGCTCAGCGACGAAGGATTTTGGCCGTATATGCGGATATGGCTTGAAATTGCGAGCCGCGCCGCTGGAGGCGACCCATTCTACGCGAAAGTCGGGGAAGAGATTGGCCGGGGGTTTCTCGCTTGGGGCCGTGCCCAGCTGAAGGCGGAAGATGATGAGGCGCTTGATCGCGATGCAGCGAGGCTATTGCTAGCAATTGAAGGCGGCGTGCTGCTGAAGAGTATTGGGCTTGGCGACGTAGCTGCCAAGGCCATAAATTAGGTCCGGCAAAGCCTGCTTTCTTTACCCCAAACGTTGCTTCATTCGCGCCAGATATCTGGCAAGCACATCAATCTCGATATTGACGGCTTGGCCGACCTTCAAATCGCGGAAAGCCGTCACGGCCCAAGTGTGGGGAATGATGTTGAGGCCAAAGGTCGCGCTGCCATCGGCGGCGTCTTCGACTGCATTGACGGTGAGGGATACACCATCGACAGTTACCGAACCCTTTTCCGCAAGGTAGGGCGCCAAATCGCTTGCGATACGAATGGTGACGCGGTGGCTATCCCCCTCAGGCGTAATCGCGGTCACTTCGCCAACGCCATCAACATGGCCCGTCACGATATGACCGCCCAGCTCATCGCCCAGTTTCAAGGCGCGTTCGAGATTGAGGGTCGCCCCTTCGCTCCACGCGCCTTGCGCCGTTTTGCTGACCGTCTCGGCAGAGGCATCGACCGCAAACCAATCCGCGCCTTTATCGACAACCGTCAGGCAGCAACCGGAACAGGCGATGGATGCGCCCAGATCAACAGTCGCCATGTCATAACCACAGCGGATCACCATCCGAAGGTCGCCCCGCTGCTCCGCGCTGACGATGGTGCCGAGATCGGTGATGATGCCTGTGAACATGCCTATGCCTTATATTTGCCTCAGCGAGAGACGGCCTCGTAAACTTCCAACCGGTCTTTGCCAAGCTGGCGACTATCGGTGAGGGTCCAAGCATTGTGCGCGTCTGCGAGAGAGGTCAGGCCGATGTCGCTGAGGCAGGCTTTTCCACCGCCAATGAGGATCGGCGCCCGGTAGAGAAGGAGGCGATCAACAAGGCCCGCCTTGAGGAACGAAGCCGCCGTTTCGGCGCCGCCTTCGACGAGGATGGATTGGATGCCGTCTAGGCTCCTTAAATCTTTAGAGCTGTTCAGAGTGGCCCAGCACTCTCTAGGTTCGCGCGGAGGCGCGGAGGCGCGGAGAGGCGCAGCTGAGTCAACGATGTCTCTCGGTGAAGTTTTGTGAGCAGATTGAGCCTCACTCCTCCGCGCCTCCGCGCCTCCGCGCGAACCCAAAACCGTTGAAGAAAACACCAATCTAACAGGGCTGCGCTCCTCCAGCCCCGGCAAGCGGACATCCAGCCGAGGGTTGTCCGCCTCATATGTCCCCCGACCGACCAGAATGGCATCGGCCAGCGCCCGTTCCAAATGGCCATGGGCCCGCGACGCCTCGCCCGTGATCCATTGGCTCTCGCCCGAGGCCATGGCGATGCAGCCATCGAGGGATGTCGCAAGCTTCAACGTCACAAAGGGCCGCCCGCGTTCCATCACTGATAGCCAGCCCGCCATCGCTCTCCGCGCACTGGCTGCACCAACGCCGGACGAAACGGCGATGCCAGCTGCCTTCAGCCGCTCCATGCCTTTGCCCGCCGTTCGAGGGTCGGGATCAACCAGCGCAACCACGACGCGGCCTATGCCCGCTGCGATCAAACCATCAGCACAAGATGGCCCACGATCACTGTCGTGGGCGCAAGGCTCCAACGTTACATAGGCAGTTGCGCCCTTGGCTGCTCCCCCAGCTTGTGCCAGCGCCATCGCCTCCGCATGGGGACGTCCGCCCGCCTGCGTCCAGCCACGCCCAATGACAACGCCATCGTTGACGATCACGCACCCAACATTGGGATTGGGCACAGAGAGGCCTCTGCCGCGCCATGACAGTGCGGTGGCAGCGGCCATCCACACGCTATCGTTTTTTATCAACGTCGATGCCTAGCTCATTGGCGATGTCTCGAAACTGCTGACGACGGGCAGCTTCTGCGGCCTCCAAAGCTTCACGATATTCCCGCTCGGCAGGTGCATCGAGCGCCTGCTGCGCCTTCACTTGCTCTTCGGTGCGGTTGGCGGGCCAATCCTTCACGAAGATCACGGTCGGCGGCTTATATTCGGCTTCCTTATTATATTGGATAGCAAAGCCAATGATCACCGCTGCTGGAATGGCAACGGAGGCCAAGATGAAGGCCCATTTGTGCGGCTGCGGCTGACGGAAAACCGTCATCATATCGCGGATGCTGCCGCCTCTATGTTCGGGATCGGGTTTGAAGGGACTCATGAACATGCTGATGATTTAGGGGGGAAGACGCTGCATTACCAGTCTTGGCATGCGTACCATAAATGGGCAGGAGAAAGGCCAAAGACAGATTAGGAGACCGCCCATGCGCCGCGCCGCCATCGTTGCCCCCATCCGCACTGCGGTTGGCAAATTTCATGGGGCCTTGTCTTCACTCTCCGCAGGCGATTTGGGCGGGATCATCATTGATGCGTTGGTGAAGCGCACAGGCATTGATGCGGAGCGGATCGATGATGTGGTCTTTGCTCAAGGCTATGGCAATGGCGAAGCGCCGTGCATTGCCCGTTGGTCGCTTTTGAAGGCAGGCCTTCCCTTGTCCGTCCCCGGATATCAGTTGGACCGCCGCTGCGGGTCGGGGCTTCAAGCCGTGATCGATGCGGCAATGATGGTCCAGACAGGCGTGGCGGATATGGTCATCGCTGGCGGCGTTGAAAGCATGTCCAACGTCGAACATTACTCGATAGACCTGCGCAAAGGCGTTCGCGCTGGCAATATCACCTTCCATGACCGGCTGACCCGCGGGCGGGTCATGTCTCAGCCGCAAGAACGGTTCGGCGTGATCAGTGGCATGATCGAGACGGCGGAAAATCTCGCCAAAGACTATGGCATCACCCGTGAAGAATGCGATGACTATGCCGTCATGAGCCATCAACGGGCCGCTGCCGCTTGGGCAGCAGGCAAGTTTGATGATGAACTGGTGCCCGTTTCCATCCCGCAAAAGAAGGGCGACGCAATCATCTTCGCCCATGACGAAGGCTATCGCGCCGATGCCAGCATGGAATCTTTGGGCAGGCTGAAGGCATTAGAAGGCGGTGTTGTAACAGCAGGCAATGCCAGCCAGCAAAATGACGCTGCAGCGGCTTGTTTGGTCGTGGCAGAAGATAAGCTCGCTGAATTTGGCCTTGAACCCATGGCCTATCTCCACAGCTGGGCCGCCGCTGGGTGCGATCCATCCCGCATGGGCATTGGCCCTGTGCCAGCGGTCAAGCGGCTCTTTGCTCGCACGGGCCTTAAATGGGACGATATTGATCTGGTCGAGCTGAACGAGGCTTTTGCGCCTCAGGTGCTCGCTGTGCTCAAGGGCTGGGGGTGGGATGAGCGGGACCGGCTGAACGTCAATGGCTCTGGCATTTCGTTGGGCCATCCAATTGGAGCCACCGGAGGCCGCATCCTTGCCAATCTGCTGCGCGAACTGCATCGCCGCGATGGCCGCTATGGTCTGGAAACGATGTGCATTGGCGGCGGCCAAGGAATCGCCGCTGTGTTCGAACGGGCTTGACTTTTACGACCACATCCTCTTTAAGCGCTGACTTCTCGGCCAAGGCGTGTTGCTTTGGCCTGCTCTGGGCTTCCTGATACGGGCCCTTAACGAACGAAAGGAATGACCCATGCGTCACCGTCATGGCGGCCGTAAACTTAGCCGTACTTCTTCTCACCGCATTGCCATGTTCCGCAACATGGCCGCTGCTCTCATCAAGCATGAGCAAATCACCACGACTTTGCCAAAGGCAAAGGAATTGCGCCCCTATGTTGAAAAGCTGATCACGCTTGCAAAGCGCGGTGGCCTTTCCAACCGTCGTCTGGCCCATGCGCGCATGCTCGACGATGCACAGTTGGTGAAGCTGTTCGACGTGATTGCTGAGCGTTACAAGGATCGCAACGGCGGTTACACGCGCATCATCAAGGCAGGCTTCCGTGCATCAGACGCGGCTCCGATGGCGCTCATCGAATTGGTTGATCGTGATGAAAGCGCCAAGGGCCAGGATTCTGGCCCCGTGAATGGTGATGAGGATTTCGCCGAAGCGGCATAAGTCTTCGCGAAAATCGCTAAAGAAAGTCAGGCCGCCGGAGCATATCGGGCGGCCGTTTCTTTTATGAGCGATATCATATTGGGAATGCCCTGAGTACGGTTGGAACTCAGCTGGGCTTTAAGGTCGAACGGCGCCAATTCGCCTTCGATATCGGTGGCCAGCACTTCAGCTGCACTTTTGCCTTCGACGGTTTTCAAGACCAGCGCGATAATGCCTTTGGTAATGGCGGCATTGCTGTCCGCCAAGAAGCTCAGCGCCTCACTGTCTCCAGCCGCTGGATAGACCCAAACACTGGCTGAACAGCCGCGCACCAGTGTGACATCGCTCTTCAAGGCATCGGGCATAGGCGGCAATTGCTTGCCCAAATCAATGAGCAACCGATAGCGATCATCGGCATCAAGAAAGTCAAACTCTTCGTGGATTTCGGCAAGGCTGGTCATGAAGGAGCCGCTAGCTGGACGCAGGGGAAAGGTCTAGTAGCTGAAAGAGCCGCCAACCAACTCACCGCCGTCACCCCGGACTTGATCCGGGGTCCATGCCTTATTGCTTCATCCTGCTCGCTGGCTGGAAATCGAGGCATGGATTCCGGATCAAGTCCGGAATGACGTAGCGACCTATAAATCCACCCCTGCCGCGATAGCTTCCAACTTTCGGATCCGTTCTTTCAGGTCAGCGACTTCGATCCGGCTCGCAAGGCTTGGGGCCTGAAGCACCGCTCCGCTGCGCCCTAGTTCGAGCTCGGCCTTCTTATAGTCGATCCACAGCCGAAAGCCGTTCAGGCCAGCGATGGACAGGATGATCGCGGAAGCCAGGCCTGCGCCTGCAATCATCAAATAGCTGGTCAGCATATCCATTTGCTATGCTCCTTGTTTTCGCGCCTTGGACTAGCGCAGTTTTTCAATCTCACGATCAAGGGCAGAGGCACTGTTATTGTCTGTAATCAGACGTTCCAGCACGGCGATCCGCTCCTTCAGGGATCTTATTTCATCCTTCATCCGGCCAGCATCAGGATCGACTGCATTGATCGGCAGTTCATTGCCCATATTGTCGCGGCGGATGCCATATTTGGCACGGAGCACGCTGGCGACGGCACCAATAGCGACCAAAGCCACAACCATTTCAAATGGGTTCATCTTTCTTCTCCCCAGAAGTTCACAAAGTTCAATTTGGTTTGATGCGCAGATTTTCAATCTCGCGAGTCAGAGTGTGCGCCTCGTCAGTCACGATCCGTTCGACATTGGCCAAGCGATCTTTAATCGAACCAAGCTCAGCCCGCAGCTGGGCATTTTCTTGGCTCAAGAGCTTGATCCGCTCCAGCGACTCTTGATCCGTCTTAGGGTAGATGGCTTTGCCCCAGCTATTCTCGAGCGGATAGCCATTCTGAATGCGGAGGCGTGTGGTGTAGATCCAACCAATGACACCAAGAAGGCCGATCGACAGGCCAAGAAAGGCGAGAAGCGGAAGATAAGGGGCGAGCGCGTCAACAGGTTCCATGATTTTGTTCCTACCTTAGATTTTCAATTTCAGCAGAAAGCCGAGAGGGTTGGTCAGTCGCGATCCGTTCCAGAACGGCGATCCGCTCTTCAAGGCGAAGGACTTGGCCGGTCAGTCTATCATTTTCGGTGGTCAACAGCTCAACTTGTCTTTGGCCTTCGAGGTTGACGGGCTTTCCTTGCCGATCGACGCCCATTTTGATCCGATATCCCGCGAGGACAAAGGCCCCAAGGGGGATGAGGACCCAAATCCAGCTTGCGATATTTCCCATGTCTTACACTCCCCAGACTAAGCCCTACTTCAGGCTATCAATTTCATTGGCAAGCCGCGTGTTGCGGCTGGTGTAGTATGTTTCCACCTCGGCCAAGCGGCGATCAATGTCGCGGAATTTGGCGCGGACGTCACGGGTGGTCCGGGCTGGAGATTGGCGGACGCCCTGCCAGAATTTCGCTTCTTCGGCGTCTTCATAAAGACCGTAGGGCTTATTGTCTGCGAGCCAAGCGATGAGGAAATAGACGAACAGGCCAGCGGGGAAGGTCGAAGCGGTCAGGATGATGACGGCGACCCGAGTCAAAGTCACATCGAAGCCGGTATAGTCTGAGATCCCTGCGCATACGCCTGACCATTTGGCATTTTGTTTGTCGAGGTAGAATTTTGTGCGACGAGCAGTCATGTCTTGTCTCCTAGGGGGTGCTCAATCAAGCGTAGGGTTTGGTGGGGGCCAGCCAAGCGATGAGGATGTAGATGATCGCGAGGCCGCCCCAAGCAAGGACCGTTCCGAGGACGGTCGCGATGCGGACCACGGTCAAATCCCAGCCGGTATAGTCGGCAAGTCCAGCGCATACCCCGGCCAATTTTCCGGTGCGTTTGTTGAGAAGGAATGTGTTTGCCATTTTCTGTCTCCGGGTTCAGGCCTTAGCGGCCCGTTTTCCAATTAGGGTCGTCCGCTGCGATAATGCGTTCAACGGTTTCCATCCGGTCATCCAGACGGCGCGCCATATCGTGCAGTTCATCAAGCAGCTTTTCATCCTCGCGCGTGATCGTTGCGGCGCTCTTCCACTTCGTTACATAATGGAAAATTACCCAAGGAAGGCCAATGAAAAAGCTGCCGAATATGATCAGGGCTATAAGGACATCTTCCATCGGATCAGCCTTTCTTCACTGAGGCCTTGAGTTCAGCAAGCGCTGCATCGACCTTGTCCGAAGACTGCAGCTCAGCAATTTCTTCTTCCAATGTCTTGGGCGCAGCACCCAGGCTCAGCGCATCCGCGCGACCTTCAGCGATATCGACCCGACGCTCCAGCATATCAAAGCGTGAGAAAGCATCTTCAACCTTAGAGCCGGAATAGGCTTCACGAACGCGGATGCGGTTATGAGCAGCTTCCAGACGGACGTTCACGCTGTTCTGACGAGCGCGCGCTTCACGCAATTTCGCCTGCAGCTTTGAGATATCTTCTTCAAAGGCGCGAAGGGCATCATCATGAACGCCAATCTCAGCCGTCAGTTGCTCAGCCATATCAACGGCCTTTTGACGCTCAACCAAAGCGGCTTTGGCGAGATCTTCGCGATCCTTGGAGAGAGCAAGCTCGGCCTTTTCTTTCCAGCTGTCTTCCAAACCGTTCAGCTTGGTGATGTGGCGACGCAGTTCCTTTTGATCGGCGATGGTGCGGGCAGCAGAGGCGCGAACTTCAACCAGCGTTTCTTCCATTTCCATGATGATCATGCGGATCATCTTGGCTGGATCTTCTGCCTTGTCGAGCATGTCAGTGACATTGGCAGCAAGGATATCACGGGCGCGAGAGAAAATTCCCATTGTTAAAACTCCTGAACGAAAACGCGGGTTAAAGGTTGAAAAGGGTTGGTCGGAGAGGGGGGATGGACCCTCCCCGACCAGATCGATCATCAGGCGAGGGGAGCTGAGATCGAAGCCGTGGACATTGCTTCTTGAGCAGCTGACACAGGGGCTAGCATCGCGGTGAAGCAGGTGATGGTGAGGAAAGTTGCGCAGATGGCTGCGGCGACTTGGTTGCGGAAGTTGAAGCTGTTGAAACGTTGCATTGTCTGTCTCCTTGTTTCGGTGGGCAGTGGCCCATGAAGTGAATGTCTCGTCGGCCGACCCCATTTTGGAGGGGATGAAGCGGGGAAGGCCGACTTGCCAAACATATTGCATCCCCCGTGCCAATTTTAGTTTTTGTCAGAATTCCAAGCTTTCTGGGAGGTGAACAGGGTGTGCAACACATGTTAATATTGCTATGTATTAGTAACTTATGCTAATTATTGGCAATGGAAAGAAATGTTCAATTCATTGGAGAATCTTCCGCCTTTCTGGACAGTGTGGAGCGCGCCAGTCGCGCTGCTGCGCTCAACCGCCCTGTGCTGGTCATTGGGGAGCGCGGCACAGGTAAGGAGCTGATTGCCGAGCGACTGCACCGCCTCTCTCCCCGCTGGGATGCGCCCCTTGTCACGATGAACTGCGCGGCGCTGGCCGAGACGTTAATTGAAGCTGAGCTGTTCGGCCACGAGGCCGGGGCCTTCACTGGCGCGACCAAGGCCCGCGAAGGTCGCTTTGAAGAAGCGGACGGTGGGACGCTGTTTTTGGATGAGCTCGCAACACTATCGGCGGGCGCGCAAGAGCGGCTTCTGCGTGCGGTTGAATATGGCGAAGTCACGCGCATTGGGTCCAACCGTCCCATACGGGTTGATGTTCGGATTGTGGCGGCCACCAATGAGCATTTGCCAGCGCTGGTAAAGCAAGGCCGCTTCCGCGCGGACTTGCTAGATCGGCTATCGTTTGAGGTGGTGACGCTCCCCCCGCTCCGCGCGCGCGAAGGCGACATATCGATCCTCGCTGATTATTTCGGGCGGCGCATGGCGACTGAGCTCGAATGGAATGGCTGGCCTGGCTTCAACGAAGAAGCAGTCGCCGCACTCAAGGCTCATAGCTGGCCGGGCAATGTCCGCGAACTGCGCAACGTCGTGGAGCGAGCCGTTTATCGCTGGAACTATCCTGATTTCCCAATCGACGCGATTGAGTTTGATCCTTTCGATTCCCCTTGGATGCCGCAGGGCGATGAACCTTCGCCAGAGCAGACCAAACCTGCCTCGGTAGTGATTTCTCCCCTGCCCGACCGACCCTTGCCCGATGACTACAAATTAGCCGTCAGCGCCTTTGAAAAGGCCTTGCTGGAACAGGCGCTGATCAAGCACCGCCACAACCAGCGTGCTTGTGCCAAGGCGCTTGGCCTCAGCTATGATCAGCTTCGCCATGCGATGCGAAAAGCTGGTTTATTGGGGACGGATTAGGATATCCACAGTTTAACCATCCCCCATATCTTGCGTTTCGGGCGCTAAGCTGCGCATGTTATGGTATGACGTTCGACGATTTAGAGATTCAGCCTCAGGGTGGTTCACCCATCCATACATTGGCCAGCTGGTTCGCCGCGCAAGGCATGGTGCATGAACGTATCGGCGAAGAAGAAGTCGTTGCTGCCACCGATGGCGCATGGGGCAAATATGAATTGCGGGCGATCTGGCGCGAAGATGATCGCGTGCTGCAATTCCTCGCTTTCCCCGATGTCACAGTGCAGCAAGATAAGTTCACATTGATGTATGAGACGCTGAACCTCATCAATGAACAAATGTGGCTGGGCCATTTTGAACTTTGGACCGGCAGCGGCACATTGGTGTTCCGCCATGCCACGCTGCTAGAAATGGCCGATGGCCCCGCGATTGATCCTGACCAAGCCGATGCTTTGGTGGAATCCGCGCTTGGCGAACTGGATCGATTTTATCCCGTCTTCCAATTCGTATTGTGGGGCGGGAAAAGCCCATCTGAAGCGCTGACAGCCGCAATGGTTGAAACCCACGGAGAAGCCTGATGGCGCTGTGGCCCGGTTCTGGCCCTGTCTGGATGGTCGGCTGCGGCAATATGGGCGGGGCGCTGCTCCGTCGCTGGCTTGAAGCGGGGTTAAAGGCGGATCGCATTACTGTGGTTGATCCAGCGCCACGCCAGATTGATGAAGTGGCCTGGACCAGCGCCTTGCCAGATGGATCACCCGATTGTCTGATCCTTGGCATCAAACCCCAAATGCTAGGCGAGCTAGCTCCTGCCATTGCGGCGCATGTTGGGCCGCAGACAGTGCTCATCTCGATGCTCGCTGGCGTTGAATGCGCGACGCTTGCCGGTCATTTCCCCAATGCCCGCGCCATCATCCGGACCATGCCCAATTTGCCAGTCATCCTCGGCAAAGGGGTGACCGCGTTCTTTGCTGACAAAGCTGATGCAGAGGCGAACGCTGCAGTCGATATGCTCTTTGCTCCAACCGGACTTTGCGAATGGCTGGCATCCGAAGAGGATTTCCACGCCATCATCGCCGTCTCAGGATCCGGCCCAGCCTTTGCCTATCGATTCATTGGCGCTTTGGCCGATGGTGGCACCGCGCTTGGTCTTTCGGCCGACCAAGCCCTGCGCCTTGCCTGCGCAACCGTTGAAGGCGCGGCCGCAATGGCCGCCGCCAGCGATGCCGATCCCACAGAGCTGGCACGGCGCGTGACCAGCCCGGGCGGCACCACAGCTGCGGGGCTTGACGTGATGGATGAAGGTGGCAGCTTCACGCGCATCATCCATGATACACAAAAGGCAACCGCAGATCGCAGCGCAGAAATGGCGAACGCCTCGCGCACTTAGTCTGTCACAAAATGCACTGGCATAGCCGCGCACTTTGTCGCATGAGATTGTTCCTATGACAGAAACACTCTCTTTCCGCCACGAACCTCACCCCGCCCCAACCCCCGCTGCAGATCGCGAAGCCAAGCTGATCGATCCCGGGTTCGGCAAGACTTTTTCCGATCATATGGTGGTGATTGACTATGATCTGGATCGCGGATGGCATGACGCGCGGGTGACTGCCCTTGCGCCTTTGTCTCTGCACCCGGCGGCAGCTGTGCTCCATTATGCGCAAGAGATTTTCGAAGGATTGAAGGCTTATCGGCTGGACGATGGCAGCAGTGCTATGTTTCGGCCCGATGCCAATGCTCGGCGCTTCAATGCCTCTGCGCGGCGGCTCGCGATGCCCGAGCTGCCCGAAGCTGTGTTCATCGAATCTTGCAAGGCCCTAGTTCAGGCCGACAAGGATTGGTTCCCATCGCTTGAAGGCGGATCCTTCTATCTTCGCCCCTTCATGGTCGCGACAGAAGCTTTCTTGGGCGTCCGCCCTGCCCACACATACCGCTACATGGTGATCGGGGCCGCAAGTGGGAATTATTTCAAGAGCGGCTCGCCCGCGGTGTCTCTCTGGGTAGCGCAAGATTATCACCGCGCTGGTCCCGGCGGCACGGGCGCGGCCAAATGCGGTGGCAATTATGCGAGCAGCTTGGTCCCGACGGGCGAAGCGATGGCGGCTGGACATGATCAGGTCATCTTCCTCGATTCAAGTGAGAAGCGCTGGATCGAAGAATTGGGTGGTATGAACGTGTTTTTCGTGTTCGCCGACGGTTCGATCCAAACCCCGCCGTTGAGCGATACCATTCTCCACGGTGTCACGCGCGATTCGATCATTGCCTTGGCCCGGGAGGAAGGATTGACCGTCCGCGAAGCCCCCTACGCCATTGATCAATGGAAAGCGGATGCGGAAAGCGGACACCTGATTGAAGCCTTTGCCTGCGGCACGGCGGCGGTTGTTGCCCCCATCGGCAAAGTGTCGGCATCGGACTATCGCTTCACCATTGGCGCAGGCGGCCCCGGTCAATTGACTGGCAAGTTGAAGGACAGACTGGTCGCGATCCAGCGTGGATTGGCACCAGATGCCTATGGCTGGGTCCATCGTTTTTGAGGCGGAACGCACTCACGCTTGTTCCCATCGCGCTGCTTGTTGCAGCTTCATCGCCAGCGCCGCTTGACGGCAAAGCCATCTTGGCCCGCGCGACAGAAGCAGCAGGCGGCGCAGAGTGGGCCAATGCACGGACCTTGATCCTTCGGGGTCGCGCCGTTTTCTGGGGCGACAAAGGCGAGGTGCCGAGGTCCTCGCCTGACACATATGTCATGTATCGCGCGTTCGATCCTGATCGTCAGGCAGCGCATAATGCCGAGGGAAAACTCCGCATCATTGTCGCTGACAAGGGCAAGCTGAGCTTCACAGTTGGTTTTGACGGCCAAGACACATGGAATGAGAAAGGCATCATTCCAAAGCCCGAGGCAGACAAATATTGGGCAAGCAATTTCGGCTTTGGCATCATCCGCCACGCCGCAAAGCCGGGCTTCTCGGCCGAAAGATTGGCCGACTCCAATGTTGATGGTCATGCGGCTTACATGGTGCGATTGATTGATCCGCAAGGCACGGTCAGCCTGTTTGGGATCGATCAAAAGAGCTTCGCGATCCGCATGGTCGGCTTTTCAACGCCACGCGGTTGGCATGTGCGGACCTATGACAATTTCTTCCGCCCCAAAGCTATGCCTAAATGGCTTCAAGCCGGAAAAGTGACGCTCACCTATAATGGCGTGAAGCAAAATGAGATCCATTGGCGATCTGCCGAGATCAACGCGCCAATTGCGCCAGACGTCTTCAACTTTGCGACGGCCAAGCTCAATCTTGACATAAAGCCGCAATAAAGGGGTTTTCATCCCCGCTTCTCGCGGCTAAAGCGCGCCCTCACCGCTAAGGTGGGGCGTCGCCAAGTGGTAAGGCAGCGGCTTTTGATGCCGCCATTCGTAGGTTCGAATCCTGCCGCCCCAGCCAAGGCCTAAGCTTCCTTGCCGCACTGCACAAAATCGGTTAGGGGCCGCTCACTCTTTCCTCGAGACAATAATCGGACCCTTTCAATGGCCTTGCGTAATATTGCCATCATCGCTCACGTTGACCATGGCAAAACCACCCTTGTTGATCAGCTTTTCCGCCAATCCGGCACCTTCCGCGACAATCAGCGCGTTGAAGAACGGGCCATGGATTCGAACGATCTGGAAAAGGAACGTGGGATCACCATTCTCGCGAAATGCACCAGCGTTGAATGGACGCAAGGCGATACGACGACGCGAATCAATATTGTCGACACCCCAGGCCACGCCGACTTTGGTGGCGAAGTGGAGCGGATTCTCTCCATGGTCGATGGTGTGATCTTGCTCGTCGATGCGTCAGAAGGCGCGATGCCACAGACGAAGTTCGTGACCGGCAAAGCACTTGCGCTCGGCTTGCGCCCCATTGTCGTCGTGAACAAGGTGGATCGTCCGGACGAGCGCATTCAAGAAGTGCTGGATGAAGTGTTCGATCTGTTCGTGTCTTTGGATGCCAGCGATGAGCAGCTTGATTTCCCTGTGCTCTATGCCTCTGGCCGCAATGGCTATGCCAATCATGAAGCGGACAAGCGCGAAGGCACATTAGCGCCTTTGTTTGACACCATCGTCAGCCACGTTCCTGCCCCTTCAGCTGATCCCGATGGCCCGTTCAAATTCCTTGTGACGTTGCTTGACCGCGATAACTTCCTGGGCCGTATTTTGACCGGCTTGGTGTTCAGCGGTTCGGTGAAAACCAACATGGCAATCCACGCACTTGATCCAGAGGGTAAGGTCGTCGAGCAAGGCCGTGCGTCAAAGCTGCTTGCTTTCCGCGGGCTAGAGCGTGTTCCAGTCGAGGAGGCCTTTGCAGGCGACATCATCTCGATCGCAGGCCTAACCACCGCGACTGTGGCCAATACAATTGCAGACATCAGCGTTTCCGAACCGCTTCATGCGCAGCCCATCGATCCGCCAACACTGTCGATGCGTTTCGCGGTGAACGATTCGCCTATGGCAGGTCGCGAAGGCACCAAAGTAACGAGCCGGATGATCCGGGACCGCCTGTTCCGCGAAGCCGAAAGCAATGTCGCGATCAAGGTCACCGAAAGCTCTGACAAGGATAGCTTCGAAGTCGCCGGGCGCGGTGAGCTTCAGCTCGGCGTTCTGATTGAAACGATGCGCCGCGAAGGCTTTGAGCTGGGCATCAGCCGCCCCCGCGTGCTGTTCCGCGATGAAAGCGGCAAGAAGACAGAGCCTTATGAAACCGTCGTCATCGATGTGGACGAAGAATATTCCGGCACCGTGATCGACAAAATGGCGATCCGCAAAGCCGAAATGACCGACATGCGCCCTTCAGGTGGTGGCAAGACGCGGATCACCTTCTCGGCCCCTTCACGTGGCCTAATCGGTTATCATGGCGAATTCCTGTCTGACACGCGTGGCACGGGCATTATGAACCGCTTGTTCGAAAAATATGACGCGCACAAAGGCAATATCGAAGGCCGCAAGAATGGCGTGTTGATCTCAAACGGAGCAGGCGAAGCAAATAGCTATGCGCTTGGACCGCTTGAAGACCGCGGCATCTTGTTCGTGACCCACGGCGAGGCATTGTACGAAGGCATGATCGTTGGCGAAAATGCCAAGACCGATGATCTTGAAGTCAATCCGATGAAGACCAAGCAGCTGACCAACTTCCGCGCATCAGGCGGCAAGGATGATGCGATCCGCTTGACGCCGCCAAAGCGGATGACGTTGGAACAGGCCATTGCCTATATCGATGATGATGAGCTGGTTGAAGTGACGCCGAAGAATATTCGCCTGCGCAAAACCCATCTCGATCCGCATGAGCGGAAACGTGCAAGCCGGGCGAAGCAGGCGGCTTAAGGGGCCGAACTTCCAACAATGTCGTCCCGGACTTGATCCGGGACCCATGTCTCAATGCTTGATCCTACTCGCTGTCTGGAAATCGAGGCATGGATGCCGGATCAAGGCTCTCCTGAGCTTCGCCGAAGGGTCCGGCATGACGGGCAAGGCCGCTACCCCGTCCGAAACGCGTTGGTAATTGGATAGCGCCGATCCCGGCCGAAGTTGCGCTTGCCGAGCTTGACACCGGGAGGCGCTTGGCGGCGTTTATACTCGGCGATGCAGAGCAAGCGTTCGATCCGCGTCACAACTGCGCGGTCAAAGCCACGGGCCGCCACTTCATCGACGGAGAGTTCTTCTTCGACGAGGCCGAGCAGAATCGCATCCAGTTCCGGATAGTCGGGCAAGCTGTCTGAATCCTTCTGATCGGGGCGGAGCTCTGCGCTTGGGGGCTTGGTGATGATCGACACCGGCATCACCGGACCATCAGGCCCCAATCCAAGGCGCGGCTTATTCTCATTTCGCCATTTGGAGATGGTAAAGACCGTCATTTTATAGGCGTCTTTGAGCGGGTTATAGCCGCCCGCCATATCGCCATAGATGGTCGCATAGCCAACGCTCATCTCGCTCTTGTTGCC
>DLOX01000190.1:0-786 GCA_002478575.1 Sphingomonadales bacterium UBA7473
TAGAAGATCGGGATCTGGATCAACACAGGCAGACAGCCGCCCAATGGATTGATCTTTTCCTTCTTATAAAGCTCCATCATTTCCTGCTGAAGCTTGGGCTTGTCATCCTTGTACCGCTCTTGAAGCACCTTCAGCTTGGGCTGCATCGCGCGCATTCCGGCCATGCTGGCGAACTGGCGCTGAGCAATGGGGAACATCAAACCGCGCACGATGACCGTCAGCAGCATGATCGCAGCACCAAAATTGCCGACCATCTTGAACAGCCAATCGAGCAGGTAAAAGATTGGCTTTTGGATGACTTCAAACCAACCCCAATCGATCGCTTTGCCGAACAAAGGAATGCCTGCAGAGACCTCATAGCCGTCAAGCGCACGGACTTCTTTTGCGCCTGCAAAAAGCTTGGATGAGGCGTTCATCGTCTTGCCCGGCGCCAAGATCGCTTGAGGCTTCAGATATTCGGCTTGGTAGCTGCCGCCGCCAGAGCGGAAGCCGGCGTCAACGCTCTGGTCTTGCGGCGGCACCAATGCCGTCAACCAATAGGTTTCGCCAAAGCCAAGCCAGCCGCCTTTGGTTTGAAAGCGCTCTCCATTCGCGCCCGCTTCGTCGACGGTCGAATAATCGACGCTATAGTTCGCCGCATTATTGAACACGCCAATGGGGCCAATGTGCATGGTCCAACTGTCGACATCGCGGCTGGGCGCAAGCATCGATCCGCCGGAATGCGCGCCTTTGACACGATTGACGAACGCATAGGATCGGATCGCGACCGGTGCCGCGCCGCCGTTG
>DLOX01000190.1:845-1702 GCA_002478575.1 Sphingomonadales bacterium UBA7473
GACCGGTGCCGCGCCGCCGTTGGTTACGCTTTGATCGATAGAGAACATATATTTCTCATCGACCGAAATGGTCGCCCGGAAGATTTGGCCTGCGCCATTGTCCCAGCTAAGGGTCACAGGCGTTTTGGTGCTGAGCACAGGCTGATTGGCGGTCCAGAGCGTGTTGGCATCAGGAACGATAACGCCGTCACCAATCCAGCCAAAGCCAGCGAAATAGGCGTCCTTTGCGCCTGATGGCGTCAACAGTCGAACAGCGGGTGCGCCTTTCTCAAGCGTCTCACGGTAGAGCGGGAGAACAAGGTCATCGATATGGCCGCCCTTCAAGTTGATCGACCCTTGAAGCGCAGCGGTTTCGATCTTCACGCGATTGCCTTCAGCCACAATCGCTTTGACGTCGCGAAGAGTGGGCTTTGGCGCAACGCCGGGCACAGTCGGCACGGTTGAAAGGCCGCTAGTAGGCGGGGGCGTGATGCTGCCGTCTGCGGCCTTTGTGGCGGCTGGAACAGGCTTTGGCGCTGGGAAAAAGCGTTCAGACAAAGCACTCCATCCAATGAGCACTAGGCCAGACAGCACAATCGCGAGGATCATGTTGCGATTATTATCCACGAGCTTCCCTTCTTTCCATTTTAGGGGACCGGATCATGCCCGTGCCCACCCCAAGGGTGGCACCGCAGGATTCGTTTCAACGCGAGCCAGCCCCCTTTCAGCGCCCCATAGCGGGAAAGCGCAGTGATTGCATAGGCCGAACAGCTGGGTGCGAAGCGACAGGAGGGCGGTAAAATGAGCGATGGCCCTTTTTGCCACGCTTTTGCGACAAGAATGAGAAGTTTGGCGATCATCTGGCGATCTTCGCAAGG
>DLOX01000190.1:1743-2840 GCA_002478575.1 Sphingomonadales bacterium UBA7473
GTGCAGCAAGCCATAATCCCGCTCGACCCCCGTATCGCGCCCGATCATGACATAATCAAAGCCGGCTTGCCCGCCAGACGCAATAATCTCTTGCCCAAGCGCACGAAAACGCCGTTTCATCCGATTGCGGATGACGGCGTTCCCAATCTTCTTGGTGACTGTAATGCCTAATCGGATCGTGGGATCCGAATCTTGCCGGTCCCGCGCCAACAGCACAAAGCCCGGCATGGGGGACCGCTTTCCCTTATTCGCCGCCAGAAAATCTGCGCGGCGTTGGATAGGGACTAGGCTGAAAGCTTTTTGCGACCGCGTGCGCGGCGTGCCCGAATCACATTGCGACCGCCGGGGGTCGACATGCGCAGACGGAAGCCGTGACGACGTGCACGGACGAGGTTGCTCGGTTGGAAGGTGCGCTTCATCGCTCATACCTTAGAAAATCTGGGTTAAAACAAAACAGCCGCCCAATGCTCGGGCGGCCGCCAATGACGGGCGCATTAGCATAAGTCGGGGCAAAGTCAATTCGTGAGTTCCGCTTCTTGCGCGGATTTTGCTTTGTCCCGCTCCATCCGCCGCTTGGCACTTTTCCGCCTCAGTCCCCAATCGGCCCAGCCACCAATTTTGGGCTGCCATTTCTTCAGTCGCACATAGCGCCGCCGTGCCCAAAGAGAGTTTTGGAGCACTAACCCCGCACCGATCGCAAAAGTGACGACACCGCCGGGACCGGGCAGGGGCCCTAAGATTGCTGTGATGATCAGAAAGACAATGCCAAGGCAAAACAAAGCCAGCCGCACCAGCCGATTGCGCTTTGCTCGGCCATATCTCGTCTTCCAATCCATAATGATAGAAGTGGTGAGGCGAGTGGCACTCGGCAAGGGCTTCTGTCGCTATTCCACCGCCACTTTGTCGAAATCGCTGGCATCATGGCGCTCGGCCAGTTGGGATGATGGCTCACCCCACAAGCGGTTAACCATCCGTCCGCGCTGGACAGCGGGGCGCTCCGCGATTTGATCGGCCCAGCGCACGACATTCTTATAGTCACTGACTTGAAGAAACTCGCCCGCTTCATAAAGAATGCCTTTGGCGAGTGCGCCATACCA
>DLOX01000246.1 GCA_002478575.1 Sphingomonadales bacterium UBA7473
ACTCCCGCAGGAGTTTTGGTGCCAGAAGAGGACTCGAAAAATCCGTATTGGACACTGTTAAATCAGGCACTTACGTGATAGAAAATTTTCGAAAGGACCGAAAAAGGCCCAGAGGGACTCAATAAGGTGTTGGTTCGATGCCTTTTTAGGGACTCGGGGCTGTGTTTTCGGCCGTCGCGGCAGTGAAACAGCTGCGCGGGAATGAGGTGAGCTTAGCTTCATTCCGATGGGACCCGCAATCAGACTGATTGGTGAATCGCGTGTTTCGCGAAGGATTAAACGGTACCCTGTCGATCGAACAGCCACTCGCAGACGGCAGGTCTCGACCCAGAGCCGGTCGTTCACGATCGCCAGACTGAACGTCTGCTTCCGCCCGATCGCGCCGTTCGGATAGCGCATTTGCCAAACGAGGCTACCTGAAATCACCCAGCATTTCCGAGGCTGCGTGCCTTGTGGTTCGCCTCGATGTTCAACGCGGCGCCATGACCTGTCCTTTATTAATCGCTTGCCTTGTCGGCATGCTGCATCGCACAATGCGCANNTCCTGTCCAGCGGACTTCCTGACGCGATGCCAATGTTTCCACCTAACCAGGACAGGCTCTAACCACTGGCAAGGCACCGCATTGCGCCATTAATCGCTTGCCTTGCCGCTATGCTGCATTGCACAAAGCGGCCATGCGGATTGCCATCGTTGACGAAAGCGCCTCCCGGGCCTCGATCATCGAGGAAGGGCTTGCCACGCTTGAAGGCTGCGAGATTTTCACGCTGACGTCGCGCACCGGGCTGGTTGCCCAGATCGCTCAGATCGCGCCAGACATCATCTTCATGGACCTCGGCAACCCGTCGCGCGATGTGCTGGAGGAATATTTCGTTGTCAGCCGCGCACTTGATCATCCGATTGCCATGTTTGTCGATCAGAGCGACGATGACCAGATTGCCGCCTCCATCGACGCTGGTGTTTCAACCTATGTGGTGGATGGTCTGTCAGCCAAGCGCATCGCGCCGCTGCTGAACATGACGATCCGTCGCTTTCAGGCTTACGCCCGACTTCAGGCTGAATTGGCCGAGGCGCAAGGGAAGCTGGCTGAGCGCGATATGATCGACAAGGCCAAACGCATCCTGATGCACACCAGAGGCGTCAGCGAGCCGGTAGCCTATGCCGAACTGCGCAAGAAGGCGATGTCCACCAACCGCCGGATCGCCGATATCGCAGAAGCGGTGGTCACAGCGCATGATCTGATGGGAGACGGGCAATGACCGAGCGGCTGACAATTGGTTTCCTGCCGCTGGTCGATGCGTGCCTGCCGATCCTGGCCGAGGAGCATGGCTTTGCCGCGGCCGAGGGGCTGGAGCTCAGCTTTGTTCGAGATGTGTCATGGGCAACCGTTCTGGACCGCTTGCTGTATGGCCACAGCGATGCGGCACACATGCTGGCGCCGCTTGCTATTGCAACCACGCTCGGGCGCGGTCGTCCGGCGCAGAGCCTGTCTGCACCGTTTGTGCTGGGGCTCAATGGCAACGCGATCACCGTTTCGAATGCTCTGGCACAGGCACTTGGCTGCGATGGCAATCTTGCCGATCCCACCGACCTAGGCCGACGCCTCAAGGTGGTTGCAGCACGGCGGAGGGACGCTGGCAGCCCTTTGCGCTTCGGGGTGGTGCACCGCTATTCCAGCCACAACTATATGTTGCGGTACTGGCTGGCCGGGTGCGGTATTCGCCCGGATGAGGATGTTGAAATCGTCACTATCGCACCGCCCTTCAGCGCCGATGCGCTGGAGGCGGGCGAGATCGACGCATCTTGCGTGGGTGAACCGTGGAACTCCATCGCGGTGGAGCGAGGGGTCGGCCAGATCGTACTCGCCACTGCGCAGATCTGGCGGCGCGGGGTTGAAAAGGTATTGGCGCTGCGAACCGAGCGGCTACAGGAAATTCGTCCCTCTGTGGAAGGCCTGATCCGCGCAATGCGCCGGGCGGGAGAGCACTTTGTCGACCCGGCCAATTGGGATGCCAACGCTGCGATCCTGGCCCGCCCTGAATATTGCGACGCTCCGCACAAGCTTCTGCTGCACGCCATTTCCGACAGGCTCGTGCTCAAGCAAGGCGCCGCGCCGCAGCACTATCCCGACTTAATGTTCCAATATCGTGAGGCGGCCAATTTCCCTTGGGTCAGCCAGGCCGAGTGGCTCTACAGTCAGCTGGTGCGCTGGGACGGGCTGAAGCATGATCCCGCCGCCGCCCATTCAGCCGCGCGGGTTTTCCGGCCCGATGTTTATCGCAGCGCCTTGCGCGACACTACAGATCCCATTCCCACCTCCAGTTCCAAAGTTGAGGGCAGCGTGTCTGCGCCCCTCGAAGCGCATACGCATGGCGGAACCATGATGATGGAAAATAACAGTTTTTTCGACGGCAAAAGCTTCGATCCTGACCGGCTAGCGGACTATATTGCATCGCAAAAATGATGCTGCAGCGCAAAAGACCTTTGCGAAAGGCCACCGAATCGTTTATTCGATTCGAACGCGAGATGTGATCCCAACGCAGGAATCATACTCTCCCTCGCGTGATTGATGAAAATTTGTGGCAACGACGCCGCCCGGTTGCTCCCGTCAGGGGACGCATCGAGGCGGCTTTTTTGCGTTTGGATTTCGGGGCGAAAGGACCACTGGCAATGACACATTCCGGGCACTTGATTGGACACTTCCGGTTTGATCGGCGGAGCGTGATGGCCGCTGTGCTTGCCAGCGTAGCGCTCGCCGGATGCGGGGGCTCTGCTGATGGGTCGGGTGACACAGTTGTGGCCGCAGCCGTCGACGGAGCCATTGAAAAGCCAAATCTCACATTGGGCTTCATCAAGCTCACCGACATGGCTCCGCTCGCCATCGCCAAGGAGAAGGGCTTCTTCGCAGAGGAAGGCCTCAACGTCACCCTGGAGCCGCAGGCCAACTGGAAGGTCTTGCTGGACGGGGTGATCGCCGGGCAGCTTGATGGGGCGCATATGCTGGCGGGGCAACCGCTGGCCGCGACCATCGGCTACGGCACCAAGGCTGATCTGATCGCGCCGCTCAGTCTCGATCTCAACGGCAACGCGATCACGGTGTCGAACAAGGTCTGGGGGATGATCGAACCGGACCTGCCCAAGGATGCGGCCGGTAAGCCCACTCACCCGATACCTGCTAGCGTGCTCAAGCCGGTCGTCGCCAGCTTCAAGGCGCAGGGCAAGCCGTT
>DLOX01000097.1 GCA_002478575.1 Sphingomonadales bacterium UBA7473
ATGGGCGAAAACATCTGGGGTCGCCCCAAGTCACCTGTCAACAAGCGTGAATATGGTCCCGGTCAGCACGGTCAGCGCCGCAAGGGCAAAACGTCTGACTATGGTCTTCAGCTCCGCGCCAAGCAGAAGTTGAAGGGTTACTACGGCGACATCACCGAAAAGCAATTCAAGCGTTGCTATCAAGAAGCTGACCGGATGAAGGGCGATACCTCGCAGAGCCTCATCGGTTTGCTTGAGCGCCGTTTGGATGCGATCGTATATCGCGCCAAGTTCGCACCAACGATTTTCGCTGCGCGTCAGCTTGTTTCGCACGGTCACGTCCGCGTGAACGGCGTGAAGTGCAACATCGCATCGCGTCGCTGTGACGTTGGCATGGAAATCAGCTTGGGCAGCAAGGCGCAAGAAATGGCGCTTGTGATCGAAGCACAAAGCCTCGCCGAGCGTGACATTCCTGATTATCTGGCACCCGATGGCGCTGCAAAGGTGACCTTCACCCGCGTGCCAACGCTTGATGAAGTGCCTTATCCTGTGAAGATGGAACCAAACTTGGTCGTCGAATTTTATTCGCGCTGATTTCGGTTCAGTCCAAACAAAAAAGGCGGTCCGTTTGGGCCGCCTTTTTTGTTGGTCAGGTTAAGCCTTAGTCGACGCCATACCATTGATGCACAAAGGCCCAGGCCTCTTCGGCGGTCTCTACATAGTGGAACAGGTCCAAATCGGCGGCAGAGATCACGCCTTCTTCAACCAGCGCCTCAAAATTGACGACGCGATCCCAGAACGCCTTACCGAACAGCATGATTGGAATAGGCTTCACTTTTCCGGTTTGAACCAAGGTCAAAAGCTCAAACATTTCATCGAACGTGCCAAAACCGCCGGGGAAGACAGCCACAGCGCGCGCGCGGAGCAAGAAGTGCATCTTCCTCAGTGCAAAATAGTGGAACTGGAAGCTGAGCGATGGCGTGACGAACAGATTAGGTGCCTGTTCGTGGGGAAGGAGGATGTTCAGGCCAATGGATTCAGCTCCCACATCCTGCGCGCCGCGATTCGCGGCTTCCATGATTGATGGACCGCCGCCTGAGCAGACCACAAAATGCCGCTTGCCGTCATCACCATGCTCTGCCTTGCTTGCGATTTGGGCGAGCTTGCGGGCCTCATCATAATAGCGTGAATTGGCTTCTAGGCGGGCTGCAATTGCGGGGTTTTCGTTTTTCGCCAATTGGCCAGGCTCTGGAATGCGCGCTGAGCCATACATCACGAAGGTGGAACCAATATTGGCTTCATCCATCAGGAGCTCGGGCTTCAACAATTCCAATTGAAACCGCACGGGCCGAAGATCTTCGCGGAGAAGGAAGTCCGTATCCTGAAACGCCAATTTATAGGCAGGATTCCGCGTCTGAGGCGTTTCTTTATCTAGTTTGGCGAAGCCGGCGGCGTGGCGGGCATCAGGGAAGAGGCGATCGGGGATTTTTTCTGTCGTCATAGCCTTTGCCTTTAGCGGCAAAAGCTCTTCCCGCCCATATCGAAATGCAAATGATCGTGATGAGCCGCGTTATAATCCGGGCTGAGCACAGTGGAGAAGCGCGCGCATGCCGCTGCCCTAACGTCGCGCAGGAATTTGCGCTCGTCTTCGTCCGTGCTTGACCAACCTTGCTTGACGGAGACGCGCCGCCCATCGGCCAATATGAACGCGCCAATATCAACGGCGTTCCCCGTTGCATGCTGCGACATTTTGTTGGCGCTCGCTGCGTTCCCAACCACGCGGCGACAGGAATAGCCACCCATAGAATCGATCCGCACGATCCGGCTTCCGAGGCGCTTGATGGCCAAAGGCTGGGCATCTTCGCGCACCCACTCCGTCAACGTCCGTGCCAGCGGGCAGCGCACAGCCTTCACAGCGGTGATTGGCACAGGCGCGCTGAACAGCTGGACAGATCCTTTGATTGAGCATCCACCGCCGAAATCTTGTTCGGGAAGGAGGGAGAATTGCGCCCGCAGCTTGTTAAGATCAGAAACGCAAGCTCGAGTTTCCTTGTCATTGGGCATGCTCAGCTTTGGTCCGCCATTGCGCGGACGTGCGCCATCCGGAGGGCCAACACAGGCCGACAAGGATAGAGCCGAACAGGCAAAGGCGATCAAAACCCGCATGTGCCAATCATTACTGAACAGGGTTGATGAAAGGTTAACTTCGCCCTATCGCAATCTCATGAGAATGATTCGCAATAATAAAGTCTTGCTTTGGATGTTGCTTGCCATTCCGGGATTGGCAATGACCATTGGGGTGACCAGTGGCGCAAAAGAGGCCGTTGATCTTCTTCATCCGAGCGGGGAATGGTCTGCACGATTAATGATCGTCGCGATGATCATTGCACCGCTTCAGAGCTTGTTCGGCAATGGGCGAGTGCTAAGCTGGTTCATGGCCCGGAGGCGAACATTCGGCGTCGCGGCTTTTGCTTATGCCATGCTTCATTTGATTTTCTACATCATCGATATGGGCAGTTTGAAAGACATGCTTGCGGAGCTACCCGCGCCCGGCATTTGGACGGGTTGGGTGGCCATGGCCTTTATGGCTGTGCCAGCCATCACCAGCAATGATGCCGCAATGCGCGGTTTGAAGCTGGCTTGGAAACGACTGCAACGTCTTGCCTATCCAGCGGCGATCTTCACTCTGCTCCACTGGATATGGGTGCATAACAATTTTGTCGCCGCTCTCGTCCATTTTGTCCCGCTCGGCTTGCTCCTTGCCGCCCGATGGATCAAATCCACTTCCCCCCAAGTCCTGAAAGGAACTTAAGTCATGCGTTATGCTCTTTCCCTTGCCATCGCTGCCCTGGCCATTGCAGCGTCGCCTGCCCAAGCCACAGGCGTGATCAAATGCAACGCTGGCCCCCAAAGCAAATGGAAAACGCCTGAAGCCCTGACCGCAAAGCTCGTCAAAGAAGGCTGGCAAGTGCGCAAAGCCAAGGTCGATGGTGGCTGCTATGAAGTCTATGGCACCACGCCCAAGGGAGAGCGAGTGGAAGCCTATTTCCATCCTGTTTCGCTTGAGACGCTTTACATTGGCCGCAAGGGTCAAGTGCTGTTCCGCAAAAAGGGTTATTGATCCTTCAGCCTGAAGATTGAAATCGAAGCCATTATTGCCATTCGGTCAAATCAATGGCTTCGATTTCGGTAGGCAAATTGGGAAAGCGTTTCTCAATAGCAGCCAAGGCGGCTTTGAATGGCTTTTGCAAATAGGGCTTCAGCTCCTTGGTTGCCGCCTCTTGGTCAGCGCTTGTCAGAAGCGTCATCAAAGCATAGGCTGAAACTAGCGCAAGTTCGCTGAGATATCCCTGCTGCCTGTTCTCCCATCCTTGGGACTCGGCGGTTTGAAACTGGCTGAAGTTGCGAGCAGAATTCGCCATGAAAGCGCCGAAGCC
>DLOX01000135.1:0-2827 GCA_002478575.1 Sphingomonadales bacterium UBA7473
GCATCAAGTGCGGGGTGACGGTGTTGGGATCGACCTGTTGAGCTTGGAACCCCATGAACGGGCGGCCGCTGGCTTGTTCCTAGGCTTCCAATATCCAGTTGAGATCCCCGGCGTGTCCAACGTCCAGTTCCTTCGTGAAGCCCTAAACGCTCAGCGCAAGCATCGCGGCGAAGCGCCATTGTCTGGTGCCGAATTCCTGAAGGTCGCGCGGGCTCAGGCCGACGCGATGGATATGGATATGGACATGCTGAAGCGCCCCGTGAACGTCGGATTTTCGGGCGGCGAGAAGAAGCGCAACGAAATGGTGCAGATGGGTATCATCGATCCCGCGCTGGCTATCCTTGATGAAACGGACAGCGGTCTTGATATCGATGCGCTCCGCGTGGTCGGCGATGGCATAAACCGGATCATGCGCAAGCCGGACAAGGCGGTGCTCCTGATCACCCACTATCAGCGCCTGCTAGATTATGTGCAGCCCGATTTCGTCCATGTGTTGGCCGACGGCCGCATCACCCGGACGGGCGGACCGGAACTGGCGTTGGAGCTGGAGCGTGAGGGCTATCGGGAGCTGGCGGCGTGAGCCAAGATAGACCCGCCTTTCTTCTTGGTGCCTTGGTGTCTTGGTGCGAGTCCAAGCCCTTCTTTTTGCTCGCACCAAGCCGCCAAGACACCAAGTGGAGCACGTGATGACAGTTGCTGTTCTTCCCACTCGCCGTGATGAGGCGTTTCGGTATAGCGATATTGATGCGCTGACTCGCGTTTGGCCAGTTGCGGTTGAGCGGATCATTGTGCCAGCGGGTGAGACGCTTGAGCGCGAGATTGTAAATGTCGCTGATGCAGATGATGTGGTGGTCCGCAATGTTGAGATCATCCTAGAAGCAGGTGCGAAGGCCGCGATCCGGATTTTAAATGCTGGTGGTCGGCTGGGGCGGATGTCGTTGGATGTCACTTGCCATGCGGGGTCTGACTTTTATCTGGGCACTGTGCAGCTTGGCACTGGCAAGCAAACGGTCGAGATTGTTTCGACCATCCGCCATGCCGAACCCGGTGCCACTAGTCAGCAGGTGGTACGCACGATCCTCTCTGGCGGCGCAACAGGCACCTATCTTGGCAAGGTCGATGTCGCGCGAGGGGCCGATGGCACGGACAGTGAGCAAGATGTGAAGGCGATGCTGCTTGATCGCTTGTCGACCGCCAATGCCGTGCCGCAGTTAGAGATTTTCGCAGACGATGTGAAATGCGCCCATGGTTGCGCTGTGGGAGAGCTTGATGCTCAGGCACTTTTCTATCTGATGGCGCGGGGGATTGCGCCGGCGGAGGCGAAGACGCTCTTGCTTCAGGCTTTTGTGGGGCAAGTGTTTGAGGGGCAGGATGCTTTGGTTGAGGCTGCCTTGGCGAAATTGGGAGGGATGGTGTGACGTCCTTAGTCAACCAACCCCGTCAGCCCGTGCTTGACACGGGCCTAGGCTCTTCTTCCGGCAGCGATGCGCAAAGCCAAGCCCCGCATCAAGTGCGGGGTGACGGTGGTTTGGATGCAAACCTGCGTTCCGACTTCCCCGGCCTTGCCAACTGGCATTATCTCGATACTGCCGCCACTGCGCAAAAACCGCAGGCGGTGATCGACGCAATGACCCGCGCGATGGGTGTGGACTATGCGACTGTCCATCGCGGCGTCTATCAGCGTTCAGCGAATATGACTTTGGCCTTTGAAGCAACGCGACGCCGGGTGGCTTCCTTCATTGGCGCGAAGTCTGAAAATGAAGTCGTCTTCGTGCGCGGCGCGACCGAAGGGATCAACTTGGTCGCGCAATCCTATCCAGACAAGCGCCGCATACTGCTTAGCCAATTGGAACATCACAGCAATATTGTCCCATGGCAGCTCGCGGGATGGCAGGTCGATGTTTGCCCCTTGACCGCAGATGGCCTGATTGATCTGGATGCGGCCGAAGCCATGATCACGACTGATCATGCGATGGTGGCGTTCGCTCATGTCTCCAATGTCCTTGGGTCAATGCTCGATGCCAAGCGCGCTGCAGATATTGCCCATAGCGTTGGGGCCAAGCTGCTCCTCGATGGGTGCCAAGCCGTGCCGCGCTTGCCCGTCGATGTGCAGGCGCTGGACTGCGACTTTTACGTTTTCTCTGGTCATAAGCTCTACGGCCCAACTGGCGTAGGCGTCCTTTGGGGGCGGGAAGAATTGCTAAATGCCATGCCGCCCTACCAAGGCGGTGGTGCGATGATTGATCGGGTGGCCTTTGATGGCACGACCTTTGCCAAGGCCCCTGCACGCTTTGAGGCAGGGACCCCTATGATCACAGAGGTCATGGCGCTGCATGCCGCAGTCGATTATGTCGCTGCGATTGGGCTGGACGCGATCCACGCTCATGAGGCAAAGTTGGTCCAGCAAACCCGCGAGGCGTTGCGGTCGATCAATTCCATCACATTATTCGGTCCGGAAGACTCGGCTGGAATCGTCTCTTTCGCCATGGAGGGGGTTCATCCTCACGACATCGGCACTATATTAGATGAAGCAGGCGTTGCGATCCGCGCTGGGCATCATTGTGCCCAACCGCTGATGGACTATTTGGGTGTGCCAGCGACAGCGCGGGTAAGCTTTGGCCTCTATTCAGACGAAAGCGATGTGGAGGCGCTGGTGAAGGGCATGGAACGCGTGGTAAGGATTTTCGGATGAGCGACATCAGAGTGGAAGAAGTAGACAGCGTTACCGCACCGCCCAAGGCTCGGGTGGACGATGCTGAGTCTGCGCCTGCCAAGTTGGAACGGAAGAAGGATTATCTCGAAGGCTTCCTGGCACAAAAGCCAGCTG
>DLOX01000135.1:2867-3002 GCA_002478575.1 Sphingomonadales bacterium UBA7473
AGCTGCCCCTGCCACAAATGAGCCAGAAGGCGATCTCTATGAGGCTGTCATCGCAGCGCTCAAGGATATTTATGATCCTGAAATTCCAGTGAATATTTATGATCTAGGCCTGATCTATAATGTCGAGATTAATGA
>DLOX01000034.1 GCA_002478575.1 Sphingomonadales bacterium UBA7473
TACAATGGGCGCAAAATAAGCGGCTGAGCCTGGAACAAACTGAGGCAGCGGAGCCGCAAGGCCTGTGGGTATTCCATTGGCGCCAAAGAAAGCCAGTGTGTTGAGCGCCGTTGCATAGCCCGAACGATCTGCCACGTTGATGTTATAGTCTTGGCGAGACTCGATCCGCGTCTTTTGGTAGAGACCAGTCAGCTGCAACCGCATTGGGCCGAATTCTTGTTCCAAGCGGGCCTGATATTGTTGCTCATCAGTAAAATATTCTGGCTCAAAATCTTTGCGTACCTGACGGACATTTGGTGGGTTCACAAATGTCGAATTGTTGTCAGGGCCATAGAGGTCGCCCAAGGCAAAGGCGGTCGGCAAGCCATTGATAGCGAAAAACTGGCTCGAAGTTAGGGCGCCAACAAAAGTTGAGTTGTTGTTGGTTGCTCCAAATTCGCGGCGATCTGGCAAACAGCCAAGAACGCCAGTGGGATCGCGTTGGCACAATTGCTTTTGAATCCGCGCGCGATTGTCTTTCTCTCGGAAATAATAACCCATCAGATCAACCGTCGTCCGGTCGCTTGGTTGCCAGCGGATTGATCCGCGCACGGCATACATATCGCGGCCGTCAATATTGCTATTGTCGAAAAGGTTCTTCGTATAGCCGTCACGCTTGGAATAATATCCTGCGACACGAACGCCAAGAGTGTCGCCAACGGGAATGTTCAGCATTCCCTTGAATTTCATCGATTCATAGTTGCCATATTCGCCTTCGACAGCCGCTTTAAAACCGCTGAGATCAGGCTTGGCCGTGATGAAGTTGACCACGCCGGCTGTCGCATTGCGACCGAACAAGGTGCCTTGGGGGCCGCGCAACACTTCGATCCGTTCGAGATCGAAATATTCAGTTTCAAACAACCGAGTGCCGAGGAGAGGTGTGCCGTTAACGTGAATGGCGGTCGCAGAGTCGCAAGAGTTGCCAACGCAAAGGTCACCGATCCCGCGAATGGTGAAGCTTGATCCTGTGAAGTTGCCCTTGGTGAAGGTAACGTTTGGAAGCGTAAGTTGCAGATCGCTCGCATTTTCAATCTGTTGCTTTTCGAGCGCTTCAGCCGTGAAAGCAGAAACCGCAATAGGAACGCTTTGTAGCGTTTCAGATTGCCGCTGCGCCGTTACGACGATCTCACCAATGCCGCCGCCGTCAGACTGCTCATCCGCTTGTGGTGTTTCGGTCTGTGCAAAGGCTGGCGATGCAGCAAATAAAGCGAACGCAGATGCGCTCAGAAGGTGCAACTTCCGCATGTTATCCATCTCCCATCATTGCCGAAATCTTCGGCATCCCCGACAGCCAGTTTCTGGTCTTGTCTTGTGCGAGAGTGTGGTCCGCCTTTACGCAAACGTCAATCAGGGAAATGCACATTATCAAAAAGGCTATATGGCCATAAGCCTTACTGGTCTGGGCCATAAGGCCATAGCCGTTTAGGGGTATAGTCAGCCAAGCATTTTTCGGGTTTCTTCCGTGGCTATGAACTACTACGATCCGATCATGCAGCTTGAAGAAAAGAAAATTCCAGTCCCTGTTGAAGTGGCTGATGCGGTGCGAACAATCATCAGATGGTCAGGCGATGATCCTGATCGGGAAGGCTTGCTTGATACGCCTAAGCGCGTTGCGCGTGCCTGGAAGGAATATTGCCGCGGATATGAAGAGGATCCAGGCATTCATCTCTCGCGAACCTTTGAAGAGGTGGGCGGATATGATGAGCTGGTCTTATTGAAAGATATCCCCTTCCAGTCGCATTGTGAGCATCATATGGCTCCGATTATTGGAAAGGCCTCAATCGCCTATATGCCGCAAGATCGCGTGGTGGGCATTTCGAAGCTTGCCCGCGTGCTCCATGGTTTCGCTGAGCGCTTGCAAGTGCAAGAGCGTTTGACCGCTGAAGTCGCCAGCTGCATTTGGGATAACCTCCATCCACAAGGCGTGGCGGTCGTGATCGAGGCTCAACATGGCTGCATGACGGGGCGGGGCGTGCGGACGCATGGTGTGGGCATGGTGACAAGCCGTTTGCTCGGCTGCTTCTTGGAAAACCCATCGAGCCGCAAAGAGGTTCTGAGCTTGATGGGCTATTGAGGCTTAGGCCTCAAGGATAAGCAAGAGCTGGACCAAGCGCCGCCTTCAACGGATCAAGCCATTGCTCATAAGGCTTCCATTGATCTGCGCCATCACGATTAATGGGTTTGCGGACCTGCTCTGAACTGGCCGTGCGCACGGCGCGATCATTTTTATGAAATTCGAGGCAGCTTTCCTCGAACGGCAGATCAAGGTTGTTTAGGAGCTGCCTGATCTGGCCTTCAGGATCATCCAACAGATGCTCATGGATCACGCGGATGATCCTGCCTGGCAGTATCGCTTCAAAATGATCCATGAGCCGCACATAGTCGCGATAATATCGCCCCATATGGTCAAGCGAATAGCTAAAGGCTTGGCCGCGGGCGAAATGCTGCTTGAAGTTGGAAAAGCAGCAATCAAGCGGATGCCGGCGCGCATCAATGATCCTGGCATTGGGCAAGATCGTTAGGATGAAGCCAACCGACATCCAATTGTTCGGCAGCTTATCGATAAAGAAGGGCTTGCCGGTTTTCCGCTGCACTTGAGTGCGTTCGAGAAAAGCCTCTCCTAGCTTACCTATTTGTTCAGCCGGGGCGTGTTCAAGAGCGGTGGGCCATAATTCAACGCCGCCAAATCTCTTGAACAAGGCAGGGATATCGGGCAACTCCATCGTGCCTTCGATCTGCGAATGGCTAGCGAGAATCTGCTCGATCAACGTCGATCCTGCCCGAGGCATGCCAAGAATGAAGATTGGATCTGGGGCAGGGCAACCCCAGCCTTGGCGTTGTTGGAAATAGTCTTTGGTGAAGAGGGCGCAGGCTGCATTCACATGCGCGCTTATCTCGTCAGGGTCATGCGCCAATTCTGCCGAGCGCAAGGCGTTGGCATTCGCGTAATGACCGAAGGCTTGTTCCGGCGCCCTCTCAATCTCATAGGCACGACCAAGCGCGAAGTGGAGGTGAAAGCGGTCCGTATCAGAAAGTGAAGCTTGCGTTAGAGCAGCCTCCATCGCCGACACATCCTCTGCCGAAAAGGCATAAGTTTTAAGATTAGCTAAGCTCCACCAAACCTCGCCAAGGGTAGGGGAAAGGGTAATCGCTTCCCGATAGGCTGCAATGCAGTCTTGCTGCCGCCCAACGGTCTTCAGCAAATGCCCGTAAGACATCCAGATCTTTGGTTGATCAGGAAGGCCATCCAAGACCTTGCGATATAGCGTCAGCGCCTCATCATAGTCTCCAATCTTGCCAAGTGCCGCTGCCTTCAGATTGATATTGCCCAGATGATCCGGCTCAAACTCAGCCAGCGCGTTGAGGACTTCAATCGCTTCTTCCGAACGGTTTTGCCGATAGAGGACAGTCGCGAGGTTGGACCGCGCCGCCAGAAATCCGGGTGCCAATTCAACAGCGCGGGAAAGCAAGTTTTCGGCATCTTGGAGCCGTCCAATCCGCGCTGCAAGCTCCGCCATCATCCGCATCGCGACCACGTTAAAGGGATCGCGCTTCAGCTCCGATCGGAGGATGGGTTCAGCATCGGCCAGTCGGTTCTCATACAGTGCGGCGCCCGCGTGCAGCATTGCTGGATTGGCCATTTGGCTGCGGAAATCGGGGGTCTGCAAGTCCTGCATTGGAATTATCTAGCTGCGGCCTGCTTCGACAACAGGGTCAACTGCTCGCAACGCTGCAATGATCTTGGTCAGATGGGAAAGCCCGTGCACTTCAATATCAGACACATAAGTGTGAAAGCTCGTATCTCGCGCTTCCAACCGGAGGTTCACGATATTGGCTTTGTGGCCCGCGAAGATACCGGCGACCGTCGCCAATGATCCAGGTTCATTGCGAACAACGACAGACACGCGTGCTGTGCCGCCATCAGAGCCATCTCCCCACGCGATATCCATCCAATCAGCATCTTCGCCATCCGCCAACTTGTCGCAATCGATCGTGTGAATGACAATCGCCTCATCCGCACGCCGCAGGCCTACGATCCGGTCACCCGGCACTGGGTGGCAGCATTCAGCCAAGTCAAAAGCGACGCCAGGCGTCAGGCCCTTGATCGAAATCGCTTCACGTTGTGGCAAAGCAACTGCCTTGGCATTTTCGCTTGATCCGGGGACAAGCGCTTCCATCAACTGAAGGTCTGTCACGGTGCGCCTTGCAATGGCTTGCATCAATGCCGCCTCGTCTTGAACCTTCAATCGGCGAAGCGCCTCCTTCAGTGCATCTTTGCCAAGCTTGTTGGGCAGGCGCGCTGCGATTTCCTCGTAGATTTTGCGGCCAAGCGCGATCATTTCATCCCGCTCTTTGTGGCGGACATAGCGACGGATGGCGGCGCGCGCCTTGCCCGTGATCGCAATGCTCAACCACCACGGTTGCGGCTCCTGCGCCTTGGACTTCAGGATCTGAACCTGATCGCCATTTTCGATAGGATTACGCAATGGAACCACGCGGCCGTTTACCTTGGCGCCAACCGCTTGATCGCCAAGCGAAGTGTGCACTGCATAAGCAAAGTCAATGGGTGTTGCGCCCTTCGGAAGCTGGATGAGTTCGCCCTTGGGCGTGAAGGCAAAGATCCGATCCTGATACATAGCCATACGGGTATGTTCGAGGATTTCCTCAGGATTTTCTGCATGTTCGAGGATTTCTACCAAATCCCTAATCCAGCCGATTTGGGTGTCGGGCACATTGGCCGCTTGTTTATAAAGCCAGTGCGCTGCAAAGCCATGTTCGGCCTGCGCATGCATTTCCTTGCTCCGCAGCTGGATCTCAATCCGCCGATTTTCGCTGTGGATGACGGACGTGTGGAGCGAGCGATATCCATTGCGCTTTGGCGTTGAGATATAATCTTTGAAGCGCCCCGGAACCATCGGCCAACGCCGGTGGATCACGCCCAATCCATTATAGCAGGCATCGACATCAGGCACGATCGCGCGGAAAGCCATGACGTCCGACAATTGCTCAAAGCTGATATGGCGTTCCTGCATCTTGCGCCAAATGGAATAGGGATGCTTTTCCCGTCCTGAGACATCAGCATCTATACCTGCGCGAGACAGAAGCAACTTTATGCCCGAGCTTATGCGCGCGATCCTATCTCCGCCGCCTTCTTGCAACTGCTCAAGCCGCTTGGTGACGGAGGCATAAGCCTCAGGCTCCAACTCCTTGAAGGCAAGCGTCTGCATCTCCTTCATAAATTCATACATGCCGATCCGCTCAGCCAGCGGGGCATAAATATCCATAGTCTCCTTGGCGATGCGCCGCCGCTTGGCTTCATTTTTGATGAAGTGCAGCGTGCGCATATTGTGCAACCGGTCAGCCAGCTTGACCAGCAGCACGCG
>DLOX01000248.1 GCA_002478575.1 Sphingomonadales bacterium UBA7473
TGGAGATTACCGATCTCAACCGGCTCTATCTGGATGACGGCACGATGTCGGTCGAGATCATGGGGCGCGGGTTTGCCTGGCTTGATACCGGCACCCATGCCTCGCTGCTCGATGCGGCGACTTACGTGCGGATCACCGAGGAGCGACAGGGATTGAAGATCTGCTGCCCCGAAGAAATCGCATGGCGGAATGGTTTCATCTCTGCCGATCGGCTGCGCGAGATTGCCGAGCCGCTGCGCAAATCGGGTTACGGCGAATATCTGCTGAAGCTGCTCGACAGCCCGGTGCTGCCGTGAACATCATCCCCACAGCCATCCCCGATGTGTTGATCATCGAACCCCGCGTGTTCGGCGATGCACGCGGGTTTTTCATGGAGACGTGGAACGCGAGCACCTTTGCCGGGGCGGGGCTTGATCTTACCTTCGTGCAGGACAATCACAGCCGCTCGCAAAAGGGCGTGCTGCGCGGGCTGCATTTCCAAAACCCGGGGCCTCAGGGCAAGCTGGTGCGGGTCACCAACGGGGCGGTGTACGATGTCGCGGTTGATCTGCGCGCCGCTTCGCCGACCTTCGGGCAGTGGGTTGGCGTCGAATTGAGCGCTGCGAACAAGCGCATGTTCTGGGTGCCCGAAGGCCTTGCTCACGGCTTTCTGACGCTCGAGGACGATACCGATTTCCTCTACAAATGCACCGCGCCCTATGCCCCGGCGAGTGAGTTCACGCTGGCGTGGGATGACCCGGCGGTTGGCATCGAATGGCCGATGGCCGGGATTGACCCGCTCATTTCCGAGAAAGACGGGCGCGGGCTTGCGCTCGCCGATGTGCCGGTGTTCGCATGAGAGTTCTGATTACCGGCGCAAACGGGCAATTGGGTGGGGCGCTCCAGCGCACCGCGCCGGATTGGGCGGATATCAACGCCATCGATGTCGAGGATGTCGATCTGACCGATGCTGCGATGCTGACCGCGCGGCTAGTGGTCGAGGCACCCGATCTGATCATCAATGCCGCCGCGTACACCGCGGTCGACCGGGCGGAGAGTGACGAAGCGCTCGCCCGGGCAATCAATGCCGATGCTGTGGCAGTGATGGTCGAGGCGATGGCGGGAACGGGCGGCAAGGTCGTTCACGTGTCCACCGATTATGTCTTCGATGGTGCCGCGTCGACCCCCTATGCGCCCGATGCACCGCGCAATCCGCAGTCCGCCTATGGCCGCACCAAAGCGGAAGGCGAGGACAAGCTGCGTCCCGAAGATCTGCTGGTGCGCACGGCCTGGGTTTACGAAGCGGGCGGGGCGAACTTCGTGCGCACGATGATCCGCCTGATGAACGAGCGGGACGAATTGGGCGTGGTCGCCGATCAGATCGGCTCCCCCACCTGGGCGACGGGCCTTGCCCGTACTATCTGGGCGTTGGCGGAAAAGGGCGCGAGCGGCACCTTCCACCACGCCGATGATGGCGCAATCAGCTGGCACGAATTCGCCGTCGCCATCGCTGAAGAGGCTCATGCGCTGGGCCTCGTCACACGCATTCCGGTGATCAAGGCGATCACCACCGCCGATTATCCCACCCCGGCAAAACGCCCGGCCTTCTCGCTGCTCGATTGCCGCGCCACCCGCGCGGCACTGGCTGAGGAACCGGTTCACTGGCGTACCAACCTGCGCCTGATGCTCAAAGAGGAAGCGCAGCTTGGCTAATCTGCTTGTCACCGGCGGCGCCGGGTTCATCGGCGGCAATTTCGTCCATTACTGGAACGCGAAGTATCCGGAAGACCGGGTGGTGGTGCTCGACGCGCTGACCTATGCGGGCAACCGTTCGACGCTGGAGGGCAGCACCGCCGAACTGGTTGAAGGCGATATCCGCGACACCGCGCTGGTGGAAAGCCTGCTGCGTGACCACGCGATCACCACGCTCGTCCACTTCGCCGCCGAAAGCCATGTTGACCGTTCGATCAGCGGGCCGGATGCCTTTATCGATGCCAATATCCTTGGCACCAACAGCCTGCTGAAGGCCGCGCGCGCCGTGTGGCTGGCGGGCAGCGGCGTGCCGCACCGGTTCCACCACATCTCGACCGACGAGGTGTTCGGATCGCTTGGCCCCGACGATCCAGCGTTCAGCGAAGTCACGCCTTACGCCCCCAACTCGCCCTATTCTGCGTCGAAGGCCGCCTCCGACCATCTGGTCCGCGCCTATCACCACACCTATGGGCTGGAGGTGACGACCAGCAATTGTTCAAACAATTACGGTCCGTACCAATACCCCGAAAAGCTGATTCCGCTGTTCCTCTTGAACGCGCTGCATGGCCGCCCGCTGCCGATCTATGGCGACGGGATGAATGTGCGCGACTGGCTGCATGTCGAGGATCACTGCCGCGGGATTGAGGCCTGCCTGATGCGTGGTGCGCCGGGCGAAACCTATAATATCGGCGGCGGGGCCGAACTGCCCAACATGACCGTGATCGACACGATCTGCGCCGAGGTGGACCGCGCCTTTGCCGAAATCGAAGGGCTCGCCGCGCGCTACCCCGATGCGCCTGCGGCCAAGGGCCAGCTGACCAACAGCCTCAAGACCTTCGTCACCGACCGCGCCGGGCATGATCGCCGCTACGCCATTGACGAAACCAAGGCCCGCGCCGAACTCGGCTATGCCCCCGCGCACGGGTTCGAGGATGGGCTGCGCCAGACGCTGCGCTGGTATCTGAGCCGCGAGGCGTGGTGGCGGCCGCTTTTGGCGGGTTGAGCATGGCGCAGGATATTGGCTGAGACGATGGGTACGTGACATCTTTCACCCCAGCAGGTGATCGCCGAGTTGCCGGCGTAATCGGACGGATGTTCCCGAGCTCGCCGTGCAGCCATTCTTCGTTGAGGTTTTGACCTCAGGCCCCCCAGCGTTTCCCAAGCGTCTTTCAGCAACAGGACCCGGTAGACGCTCCGACCTTTGCCCTGCAGCTTGCTGTTGAACGCGTCGATGAACGATTTTTTGGCCTATCGAGGACAGAATGCTCTGGGAGGCTGCCTCGGCTGGAGACCCGAACGGCAGCAAAACCGGTTCTAGGCTCACACCGTTCGGGTCATACCCAAAATCCATGCGCCGAGAGACAAGCCCGCTGCGATCGTCCACCCTGATCGCCATGGGAAACCCGCATATCGTCGAGTTTTCAGGTGCCAGGACACTGCCTGCCAAAGTGCGGCCCGAGGAAAGGGATCAACCTGGTGGGTTCTGGCCGAATTTAAACGGCCCGAAACAGGATATGTGCCACCGCTGAATGCCCACGCTCGGTAAGTTTCAGGGCCGGATGGTGACCCTCTGGGGCGCTTGGCAATCGCTCAATGAGACCACTTGCAATTAACGTCGCCAGTTGCCGCGTCGCGGTATCATCGGATACGTTCCATCGCTCGGCTGCACTATCCAGCTCGACGACAATTTGCTGCAATTCGCTTGCAAAGAGATCCACCATGATAAGCCAAGCTCGATCGGCAAACACATTGTCGGTAAAAAGGCGTCGACGCAAAAAAAGGCGCTCAAGCTCTTCCGATGCGCGCTCGAGCGCATACTCTTTTTCCTCCGGATTGACGTGATCGGACCATTGGTCACCTGCTTGCCCAGAATGACTCGTCCGGCATAGTTTTTCGGCCTGGCCCAAAAGCTCGTCGCGACGCGACCGTTCAAAGTCGGGCGGACCGCTCTTCAAAGAAGGCCTCTTTCACGCATGCTTGTTACCCGGCGGTAGCCGACGATCAGATGATCCTCAATTGTCATCCCGAGACCCGCTGCCTGTTTGGTCAATGAATGAGTTTGTTCAATATCATGTTTGCTCGGGCTGGAGCATCCTGACGGATGATTGTGCGCCAGGACGATACGCCGCGCATCAAGATTGAGCGCCCTTCCGAACAGCTTGCGCGGGGTCACACGGACATCAGTCTCAGCGCCGTATGCGATTATCTCCTCTGCAATGATTTCTCCGGCGTAATCAGCGAAGATCGCGACCATGCGTTCTTCGGTGAGGTGCTGCATTGTCGCGAGCAGGTACGACCGGAGCATCGATTGGCTATGATTGAGATTGGTGCGCACGAGACTTTCACGTAAGCCATCCTCGACAAGTTTGCGCCCGACTATGATGGCCTCGGCCCAGGTCTCGCCTTCGTTGGCTGCTCGCCGCAGTTCAATCTCACTTGCCTGACTGATCCTCGCGATTGAACCGAAGCGATAAAGCAAGCGCGCTGCAAGATGGTCCGGTTGATCGGCGATCGGGCCAAGAAGGCGGCTTAAGTGACGTTGGCAGTCCCTCTGCATCGGCGATGGTGCAAAAAGGTTCCCAGTCCGGTCATCAGGACTGCAATCCAGATGGGCCAGCGCTCCATCACTGCGTAAGCCATCGGTGGAACCTCCATACCGCTTGCCCGCAATAAATGCGCCATGACTGCGATGAACTGCGCTGACCCTACCCACAATGTCCACCATCGGTCATATCGCAGCGCGACAGCAAGAATACCGACCATCGCCGAGACATCGAGCACGAAATGGAACAAGTGCAAACCTTGATAAACCGCATAAGTGTCAGACTCTGCCAGCAATGCATTGGCCCCGGAGGCAAACAGCATTGCGAGGTAAATTGTTGCAACATAACGTTCCGGCTTTTCGCCTGTGCGCCATGCGGCAATGAAGACGACCAATATGAGAATACCCTGGACGAGGAACCTTATCATCGTCGCTCACACCAGGCCTTCATTGCCGACATGCCAAGTCAGGCAGCTTGATGATGTTCAGTCGGAAGGATAGCGTCCGGGCAATAAGGGGTTTCAGTGGCACCCATCTCGCGGCCAATGTCGAGCAGCTTGGTATGCACCCGCATCGCCTCTCCGCGAGCGTCGATCAATCCGCCCAGCAATTTGTTGAGATGGACCAGCGCTGACTGCGCCTGAAGCGCTGGCACATCCGTGACCTCGCTTTGCGCCATCGCAGCGGTGTGCATCAACGATGTGGCCGCGACAAGAGCGTCCGAAATGCATGCTTCTGAAGCGCTCATTTCACGGATCAAGCGGGCGGTGGCGGCATCTTTGGTGAGGGACATAACTACTCCATCGGTTGGTTTGCCGGGAGAACTCACCTCTGAAGCATCGAAGTCAGCGCATTCATGAAAGCCATGCTGAGCACTGCGACGGCCATGATCGCAACAGCACCGAGCAGCATCGCCAGCAGCTTGCCGCCAACACCCAGTTCAGAGGGCTTCATTCCCGGTCGCAACCACACCGGCTGGTGCTCCCACGACACTCTTGCATCAAGCACGAGGTTGTCGCTGAATGTGAGCGCCAGGTCGGAGGGCTGCTCACAACGCTCTGGCATCTGGATGTCAGTTGGCTCCAGTATGATTGGACCATTTATGGTTTTGTCATACGTGTCATTCCATTCGCTGTAGAGCCGCAGCAGGTCGGCTCGGGGCAAACCCTCGAGGCGTGACCTCACACCCTCGATCCGCTTGTCGATGGTCACAGGCGCCAGGCCAAGGTGCTGAGCTATTTGCTTGGATGTTAGGTGCTTTGCAGCGAGCATAAGCGCTTCATGCTGCTTATCGCTTAGCGAATCGAATATCGCAAAGGCATCCTCGGGCGACATTCAGTCAAGATAGGCCCTTAGTTAACCCGGGGCAATGGAAGCAGTTTCGCTACAGCCCCTCCTTGATCGCCTTCAGCTTGTCCAGCGCTGACGAAACATCAATTGCTGCGAAAACAAAGCCTTGCTCATCACATTCGCATAGCAGAGACTCTGCAAGGGCTATCGCCCTTGCAACAGCCAGACTTTTTTCCTGAATCTCCAAGTCGTTCATATAATTACATTTGTCTCCAGAACGCACTAAGAGCAAAGCCATTGCGGTGGGCAGGGGGATTCGCGATTGATTCGATGAAATTAACCAAACATGCCTGAAAAAAAATGCGTGAGAAGCCCCATGTCCCCCTTTGTGACAACTGTGCTGCCGTCGCCTCGGTACGGATTGTGCTGAGCAGATCGCAAGTGCAAAAATCTTGAATGTCCCGCCCCTCACAGCCAGCCGTTACCCTTTACGACTTCTCCAGTTTGGATACGCCCAGATCAGATGAGTCGTTACGCGCGGCGGCAAATTGTTTTCAGAAAAGAGACGAACAGTGCCGAATCAGCGATGGATTCGAGCTTCTGCCCGGCACAGTTTCCGGACGGCTGACCACTCTTCGGTGGGTAAGTGGCGCAAACACGGGCAAAAGGCCTAGGTAAAAATACGAGTGTAGGTTGATTTACGTGTTAGTTAAGGTGAAATAGAACCAGTACGGATCATGTTGGATTGGGGTGGTAACGTCATATTTCTGTGAGGGTCAAAGGAGGTGTCGTTGAAATCAGAGCTTGGAGTTAAGTCTGGGGCAGGGCACGACTTGCGACCCTCGGTTGGGCAATATGAAAACCGTCAGGCCATCGCAGATTGCATGGAGGCGCTCGCGATTGAACTTCGATCTATTTCCGATGAAGAAATGCATATTATTCCGACCGAGGCGACCTTATTTGCCCTCGCGGGTAAAATATACGAATCCCGTCGCAAGGTAGACAAGATATTTGGAATGGCCGGTTTCTCAGTCAGCCCGGCCTGGGACATTGTGCTCGATCTTTACAAGGCCACGGCCTTTGGCAAGGAAATCTCAGTGTCGAGCGCTTGCATCGGTGCGGCATGCCCCGCAACAACGGCATTAAGGTGGTTGCACGCTCTTGAGGACATGAACCTCATAGTGCGACGCGCCGATCTGGAAGACAGACGTCGTTATGTTGTCAGCCTGACAGAACGCGGACGGATTTTGGCTGCCGAGGCGTTGGCGGTTCATCTTTGATCCCGTTCGAAATCCAGCCCCTTTTGGGGCAGAGCGCAAAGGCTGTTGCACAAACCTGGACGGCTAGGACCGGCGTTTTCAGAGCACATTGTCGCCCGAAAACTGAACCATTGTCGGTAGCGCGGTTGCTCTGCCTGAAGACGGTTCGCTGCGTGAAGGCAACCGAGTTGACAAAAACTTGGAACGCATTCGACACCAATGGGATGATCAAGGAGGTCTCGTGGCCGAGATCTGCCGCATAGCTGGATCGGCCATATCTCGCGCTGCACATGTTAGACTAACGACATTGGGCATCACCTCACCAAACCCTTTCGTCCCTGGAATTGTGACCAGGCTGAATGAATCGGGAAGGCGATCCACGCGGTAACCGTCAAACCCTTCCGCCAGTCCGCGGTCCAGCATCCGCAGCGCGCACTTGCCTTCTCGCTGATCGCCTATGATTTGGCGAAGCAGTTCCGAAGCTCGGAGATCCTGGACTTGTTTCGAATCTGTCATCGAACTCTGGAAATCATAGGCAGATGCAATTATGGTTAACCCTAGTGATCAGATGCAGGTACGATCGACCTCGCGACGATTGCTGCGCCTCGCGGGCTTATCCTTCATGTGGATCTTTCGATCCGTGTGTCTCGAGCTTCGAGTCTGATATGACAAAACCCATGTAAATGGCATCATGGCCTGGAGATGTGCATGAACGATCACAGACTGGAAGCCTTCGTGAGAAGAACTACGCTGCGCCAGGTCGAAGTCATCGTCGCTTTGCAAGAGCATAAATCCATGACTGCTGTTGCTGCTGCACTCGGCATGTCGGTTGCAAATGTGAGCCGCGTGGCGACACGTTTCGAAAATAATTTTGGAGTGAGAATTCTCGAGGATGAGAGCCGTCGAACAGCACTCACTGCCGACTCGGGTCGAATTTTTGATGTGCTGAAGCCGCTCCATTCCGAAATCGGACATCTAAGAGGCCGACTTGGCAAGATCGAAACTCCTACCTGAATGGATAATCCCTTGTCCTCCATTCGAAGCTTTTTGGGAAGCGTCCATCGCCACTTTTGGCCGCATTGAGATCAGGTGGTCTGACAAAATGCCGCTGAAGACTGATGGTCTGATGGCGCGCACGGTCTTTGCTATTTGCGTGATGCCGAGGATCGCGAAAAGCGGTCGAAGAGATGCAGCGCTGGCGTCCAAAAGAATGCAAATGCATCCACTTTTTTTGGGGGCAGTCCAGGGGGCATCAATAACCAATATCTCAAAAATTATCGTTTAAAAACAATATATTAAATTCACTCTTCGAATCCCACCCTCTCCGCCAGTTACACCGGCCCCAAGTGGCTTCGCTCGTCCCGACGATCCCGGAGCATCTGCAATTCCGCGATGGCCGCGAAC
>DLOX01000143.1 GCA_002478575.1 Sphingomonadales bacterium UBA7473
AATATACCGTACAGGTTGTCCCCCAGGAGCTACCCCATGCCACAACCCCTTACCCGCACAGCCCGGCTCGAAGCCCGCATCTCCCCTGACGTGCTCGCAGCCGTTAAGCGCGCCGCCGAAATTGAAGGGCGCAGCGTCAGCGATTTTGTGGTGGATGCGGCGCGTCAAGCCGCAGAGCGGACGATAGAAGATACGCAAATCATTCGTCTGTCGCTTGCCGATCAAAAGAGGGTTGCGGACGTGCTGGCCGCGCCGCCTAAGCCTTCGGCGGGGCTTGACCGCGCCATGGACGCGCATCGATCTTTGATCCAGCCGAGCGAGTGAGCCAGCCTTACCGGATCGAGCCATTGGACGGACATGACCGCTCCGCCTTTGTTAGTGGGTCTGACGCGCTTGATCGATATCTTCAGCAACAAGCCAAGCAAGATATGCGACGGCGCGTGGCGACTTGTTTTGTCGCGGTCGATATTGAGGGCGGGATTGCGGGCTATTACACGATAGCCGCTTCGTCACTGGTGCTGGATGCCTTGCCGCCCGAGCAAGCCAAACGCTTGCCGCGTTACCCCACCGTTCCTGCGGTTCTGCTCGGGCGGCTTGCGGTGGCGCAGTCTCATCAGGGCAAGCGGCTGGGCGGCGCACTGGTCGCCGATGCCCTGATCCGCGCGACCCGGGCTGAAGTGATGGCCTATGCCATGGTGGTGGACGCCAAAGATGCCGTCGCCGCTCGTTTCTATGAACATCTTGGCTTCACCCGATTGGGCGATGACCAGCGGCGGCTGATCAGGGCGCTTTAAACTTAGGCCCTCACCCAATCGTCCCATGAAACCCAATCGGCAGGGGAACACTCGCGCGCCAGCTGGCGATGGGGCCATCTTTTAACCGCTTTGCATCGAGCAGGTGGAGCTCGGTTTTGCGCTCTTTCAGGTTGAGGGTCGTGCCGATCAGCCAGCCGTCGCGTTCGCCTTCGCCGCCTGCGACCAAGAGAAATTCTTCGACTTGCTGATGATCACCAAAATCATACTTGTCGTCGCGGCCTTTGGCCCAATCCCACATGGCAATGGCGTGGGGGAAAGGCGTGCCCCGATATCCGGTCACATGGGTCGTGAAGCGCCGGGCCTTGCCTGCAATGCGCCGGTCGCTTGCAGGGAATTCGGCGGCGATGCGGGTCATGTTCATTTCAGCGCGGCCGTTGGGGCGAAGTATGATCTGCGTCAGCATCGGCGTCGGCGCTTTGATATGCTCGCCGCGCAACAGGGCGGATGCCGATTGCTGGCCGAAGGTGGGGTCTGCCTCCAAACAGCCGTCAAAGCGGATCGTGCCATCCTTTTCTTCCCAGCCATCGGCCAAGTGAAAGAAGGAAAAGGCGGGCAGTTCAAACGTCCTCCGCTTGCTGAAATCATCCTTGTCGATGACGACAACTTGCGTGCCAAGCTGAGGCTTCCAGACCATGCCGGTCGACAAGGGGAACTTAAACTCCTCCTGCACCCAAGGCTGAAGCACGATGATCAAATGGCGAGCCGTTGTGGTGAAATCGTGGAAATAGCTTTTGCGGGTGAGGGGCACCATTTCGGCCTTGGCCAAGCTGCCATCGGGGTATAGCTTCCAGATGAATGTGCCTTTGCCATTGCCGCCAAAGTTCCACACGGTGCCATCCTTGTCCACTCGAGGGTGAGCGGAGAAAGGCATTTGCTTCAAATCGCGGCGGAAGGTTTTGGGGCCAATTGTGGTGAGCGTGTCGCGGTCCATCATCATGGGCGATCCGCCTTCCCAAAGAGCATAAAGCTTCCCATCGCTCATCATCACGCTGGTGTTGGCGGCATTGGTATCATCGGGGCCATTGACGATGGCGCCTGCGCGGCGTGGGCTGCCAAAGCCGGGTTGGACGATCGCGCTGAGTTTGGTTTCCAAGCGCCGCTTGGGCGTGTCGACAAAGCGCGCGGCAAGCGTTGCTTGGCCATCCCGCACTTGCCATTTGCGGACCAAGCCATCGCCATCAAACCAATGCCCGGCTTCGCTGCCACCGCGCCGGAATTTGGCAGGGCCGTTGCGGAACAGCGTTGTCGAAAAGCCGGAAGGGACTTTGCCAGCAATGAGGCGCAGTGTTTCTTGAGGAATGTCAGCCTCGACATCCGCCACGCCCAGGGCCCAACCGGCGGGGGTGGCGCCTGCCAGCGCCACATCGGGTGTGATGATGGCGGCACCTGCGATAAGGCCTGAGCCAAGAAATGTGCGGCGGTCGAGGTTGAACATGTCGAGAGACCTTGCTTACTTGATGGTGATGCTGTGGGTGTTGGCACCGGCCTTTACGTCAAACGCGGCATCGGCCCATTTCGCGGGGCCCATATTGCCGACCGCATTGTTTGAGAAAGCGAAGGGTTCGGTCGGCATACCATAAGGATTGCTGCTCATCTTATGATCGCCATCCAGATCGTGGAAGGATTTGATGGCATAGCGGCCGGGCTTTAATCCAGACAGCAGCGTCGAAAGCTCGGCCTTGTCGGCGGTGATCATGATCTGGCGGATGGGTGCGCCTTTGCCATTATAGGCGTCTTCACTGTCAAACAGCACGCCCATCACAGCGCCTTCCTGTTCTTCAAGCCCCGTGAAGGTGAGCGCCAAGCTTGCCACTGTGTCTTGTGCGATGGCAACTGATGAGAATGTTGCGCCTGCCATGGCGATTGCGGTGAAGATGGATTTAAACTGGTTCATGTCACTTGCTCCTTATTGCGTCTTTGCTAGGGATGAAGGGGTAATGATCGAAGCTTCCGTTGCCCTCAAACGCGCATACGCAAACGGCGCGGAAAACTGCGTCAAATGACGGAGAATGCCGTTCACGCATCGCCAGCGGCAGCCCCGGCTTCGTCAGCGGCAAGCGCATTTGCGCAGCGGCATAAGCGGGGCTTTGCCATTGCCTTCGTGATTGGCTTGGTCATGGCGGTGATCGCGCCGCTTCAGACGCATTACATCTCCTTTTGGCCGCGTTTGCTTTATTGGGAGATATTGATGCTCTCTGGCGCGATGATCGGTTTGGGCGTGAGCGAAGCAGTCAAATATTGGGGACGGCTGGCGTCTTGGCCATGGATCGAGGTGCCAGTGACAGGCGTGCTGATCGCATTGCCGCTGACCTTAATCGTGATTGGCGCAAGCGGGATGTTTTTTGAGATCAGTTCGCCGGGCAGCATCCGCTTCAGCTTCAACTTCTTTGTGACGGCTGTGATCAGCATCGCGATCACAGCGCTTAATCATATGCTGCATTCAAAGGATGAGGTCGCGGTTGCGCTTCCTCACGCGCCGCTTCCTGAAGCACCGCTGGCCGAGCAAAGCCGCTTTGCCGAACGCTTGCCTTTGGGATTGCGCAGTCAACCCGTTTTGGCGCTGCAGGCAGAGGATCATTATCTGCGCGTGCATCTGGGCAATGGCCAATCGACCTTGATCCTGATGCGCTTGTCGGACGCGATTGCAGAGCTTCCCGCCGACGTCGGCGCACAAACGCATCGCAGCTGGTGGGTGGCTAAGGGTGCTGTCCGGAGCGTGACCAAGGCCGATGGCCGCGCGACCTTCACCCTGGATCATGGCGTTGAAGCGCCGGTAAGCCGGAGCTTTTACAAAGCGCTCAATGATGCTGGCTGGCTACGGTAGCGCCCTCAAAACAAGCGCATTTGCCCACCTCGCTCCGGCGGGGTGAACAAGTCCGACCTCAAGTCGATCCGCCGCTCATTCAATCCCAGCCGCTTACACGTCCCATTGAAGCGCGCTTTGATCAGATCGGCCCATAGCCCTTGGCCTTTCATGCGGGAAAAGAAGCGAGGATCATTGTCTCCGCCACCACGCAGGGATTGGATGATCGCCATCACTTTCTTCGCGCGGGCCGGATAATGCACCTCCAGCCAATCCTTGAACAAGGGCGCGACTTCATGGGGCAGGCGGATCGCGATATAGCTGGCGGATCGAGCATTGGCCCTAGCACCAGCCTCCAGCAGGGACTCCAGCTCATGGTCCGTAATCGCGGGAATGATGGGGGAGACGGAGATATGGGCAGGGACGCCTGCTGCTGACAGAGCAGCAATGGCGGCGAGGCGTTTCTCGGGCCGGGCAGCGCGCGGCTCCAAGCTGCGATGAGTGGCGGGATCAAGCGATGTGACGGAGATGGCGACTGCGACCAAGCCCTTGGCCGCCATGGGCTTGAGCAGATCCAAATCGCGCAGCACACGATCTGATTTGGTGGTGATGGTCAGCGGATGGTTCGCCTCTGCCAGCACTTCCAGGCAGCCGCGCGTGATGCGATATTGCGCTTCGATGGGCTGATAAGCATCGGTGTTGGTACCAAATGCGATCGGTGCAGGCCGATATCCGGGCTTTGCGAGCGCCTCTTTCAGCAAGCGCGGCGCATCGGGCTTGACGAACAAGCGGCTTTCAAAATCGAGGCCGGGCGACAGATCATGATAGGCGTGCGTGGGCCGGGCGTAGCAATAGATGCAGCCATGCTCACATCCGCGATAGGGGTTTACGGACCGGTCAAATGGAATGTCTGGCGATGAATTGCGGGTAAGGATCGTTTTGGCGCGCTCCACCGTTACAATCGTGCGGAGGCGCGGCGAGCCATCAAGGCCAGCCTGATCGTCCAGCCAATCGCCATCTGGCGCGACATCGGCCAAGTTGAATCGCTTTGAGACTGTGTTCGTCGGCGCCCCTCGGCCTTTGACGAAATCGGGATAGCAGCTTTTGGACATGAAAGAACAATAATAGAACAAATTGTTCAATGCAAGAGGCTAGCTCGGTTCAGCTCCTTGTCGATTGGCGATCCAGGTGCAGATGATGAGTTGGAGTTGATGGAAGATCATCAGGGGTATGATGACCATCCCCAGTTGCGCCGGGGCGATCAGGATTTGCGCCATGGGCACTCCAGTCGCAAGGCTTTTGAGCGTGCCAGCGTGGAACAGGGTGAGGCTATCAGCGCGATCAAAGCCCACGAGTTTGCCAAGGAGCTTGGTCATGCCCATGCCCAGCAGCAGGAGGAGGAAGCACGGCACCGACACGGTGAAGATCGTGACCAGATCAAGCTTCTCCCAAATCCCCTCGCGCGTCGCGGTTGAAAAAGCCGCATAGACAACGAGCACGATGACTGCCTTATCAAGCAGTGCCAAGCGCTTCAGATGCGGCTCTGCAAAGCGGAAGAGCCACGGGCGGAGCAAATGCCCTACCGCAAACGGGAGAAGCAATTGGCCTGCAATCTTCCAGATGCCGGAAAGGGGCAGCTCGCTCCCTTGAACCGTGATCAACAGGCTCGCCGCAAGGGGGGTGAGCAAGATACCCGCCAGATTGGACGCAGCGGCTTGCGCAACGGCCGCTGGCACATTGCCTCTCGCAATTGAAATGAGCGAGATGGAGGATTGGACGGTGGAAGGCACGCACGCCAGAAAGAGCATGCCGACCCACAAAGGTGCGGGCAAAGCATTGGGCAGGGTAGTCGCCAATCCCAATCCTGCCAGCGGGTAAAGCGCGAATGTAACGCCAAGGATCGTCACATGCAGCCGCCAATGGCCAAAGCCTGAGACCACTGCCTCGCGCGACAGCCTGAGCCCATGGAAGAAGAAGAGCACAACAATGGCGGCTTGGACGATCCGATCGATCACCACGCCAAACCCAGCTTGAGCTGGAACGATCGCAGCCAGAGCCGCCGCAATCAAAAGCGAAGTGACAAAGCCATCCGGCAGAAAGCGACGCATCTTTACGCGGTCAGCGCGGGCCGGAGAAGGGCGCGATTAGACGCTTGCGAGCACCAGACAAGGTCGGCTGCTGCGCTGCGGTTCATCCCGCTTTGCCCGATCCCGCTGGCCCTTGCTCGGCGTATCGCGCGGCGCTGGCTGAGCGTTGCCCGTCAAAATCATCATCGTCCGGCAGTCTGGTTCCGGCACGGGCTTCGTCGCAACGACGGCATAAGCAAGAATGACATATGTGAACATGGACGCGCTCCCTAAGCCAACTGCTTAGCGGGAATTCGGAGCTTTGGAAAGCGGGTCTACTTTTGCTGAGACCATATCGCGGAGCGGCAGTTTCGCTTGCATCCTAATGGCGAGCAGTGCCGTGCCGCTGACCTTGCGTTGAACGAACAAAGTATCGGCGGGTGGGATGTGCCAAGCGGTTCGATCAGCAAAAATGGTTTCACCATGGTGACGCAATTCTTCGACAAAACTGCGATCCGCAAAGTCAAACTCGCCGGGCTTGCCCAAATGGGTCATGAGCCCTGCGACCATCGCTTTGAGTGCAGGCAAATGACGATCCACAACCGCTTCCGAAATGAAGCCATTTTCCACGAGGCCCTTCAGCAGACCCTCCTGATCCTCATCCAGACCTGCACGCATCAGGCGCGTATAGGCCTCAACCGTCGCATCAGGGATCGGCCGAGCCGCTCCAAAATCGAGCAGCACGATCTTTCCTGTGTCAGGCTGCCAGCGGAAGTTCGCGAAGTTTGGATCGGTTTGCATATAACCAAATTCAAACAGCTCTCGCAAAACAAGGCCCAGCAGCGCGGTCATGATCCTGTTGCGGGCGTCCTGCGGCTCGTCTTGGGCTTTTTCAATCGATTGCCCCGGAATGAAATCCATCGCCAAGATGCGCCCGCGCGATAATGGCTCATAGGGGGTGGGGATGAGGAAGGCCTGGTCATCGGCCAACAGAGCCGCGTAGCGCCGCATCTGCTCTGCCTCTCGAACATAGTCCGCTTCTTCCAGCAGTTGCTTTTTCGCTTCAGCCAAAAGGGGTGCGATATTGAGAGTGCTGGGCAACAGATTGGAGAGTTTCAACAGGCTCGCGACATTGTCCACATCCGCCTCAATACTATCCGCCACGCCCGGATATTGAACCTTGATCGCCAACACCTTGCCATCGGGCAGCGTTGCCCGGTGGACTTGGCCGATGGAAGCGGCGGCAATGGGCGTTGCTTCAAAAAACTTGAATTTGCGCCGCCAATCGGAACCCCATTGATCGATCAAGACGGTGTTCAGCTGAGGCGCGGGCATGAAGTAGGCGGATTCGCGAAGCCGCGCGAAAATCGCCGTCAGCTCCTCCGGCAAAACATCGCCTGCATCCATAGAGA
>DLOX01000189.1 GCA_002478575.1 Sphingomonadales bacterium UBA7473
CCTTCGCCCGAAACGTCGCGGGTGATCGAAGGATTTTCGGCCTTGCGGCTGATCTTATCAATTTCGTCGATATAGACGATTCCCCGCTGCGCCCGCTCGACATTATAGTCGGACGCCTGCAACAGCTTCAGGATGATATTTTCGACATCTTCACCGACATAACCAGCTTCCGTGAGCGTCGTTGCGTCTGCCATTGTGAAAGGCACATCAAGCATACGAGCAAGCGTTTGCGCCAGCAAAGTCTTGCCACAACCCGTTGGGCCGACAAGCAGAATATTCGACTTCGCGAGTTCAACTTCTGAAGATTTTCCGCCATGTTCTAGGCGTTTGTAGTGATTGTGAACTGCAACTGACAGCACTCGTTTAGCGCGAGACTGACCAATGACATAGTCATCCAGTGTCTTAGAGATTTCGGCAGGCGAAGGCACGCCGCCACCCTTCTTGCTGACCAGCGCCGTTTTCGTTTCTTCACGAATGATATCGTTGCACAGATCAACGCACTCGTCGCAAATGAAGACCGTTGGCCCTGCGATCAGCTTGCGCACCTCATGCTGCGATTTGCCGCAGAAGGAGCAATAGAGCGTGCTTTTCGCATCAGTGCCGCTCAATTTCGTCATCAAAAATATCCTCAAGCGCGTAGGGGACGCGTTTAGCCCTTCACTAAAGTGTCATGTTACAGCGCAAATCCCGCGCGGCAACGCTTTATTGACTTGTTTACGACGTATCGGGGTTTTGCCCCGTATTTTTGGCGTCAGGCTTCTTCGTTCGCCATTGGCCGCTTATCAAAGACCTTGTCGATGAAACCAAACTCCATTGCTTCGGCCGCGGTCATATAATTGTCGCGCTCCATCGCTTTTTCGATGTCCGCCACAGGCTTGCCCGAATATTTGGCGTAAAGCGCATTCATATTCTCACGAATGCGCAGAATTTCTTTGGCCTGCAGCGCAATATCAGTCGCTTGGCCCTGCGCGCCGCCCGAAGGCTGATGGATCATGACGCGCGCATTGGTGAGCGCAACGCGCATGCCCGGCTCGCCTGAGGCCAGCAAAAAGCTGCCCATGGATGCGGCTTGCCCAACGCATACGGTTGCCACCTTGGGGCGAATATATTGCATCGTATCGTGGATCGCCATGCCCGCCGTAACCACCCCACCCGGCGAGTTGATATACATGGAAATATCTTTCTTCGGATTTTCCGATTCGAGATAAAGCAATTGTGCAACAATGATGGAGGCCATCTGATCTTCGATCGGGCCATCAACGAAAACGATACGATCCCTCAGCAACCGCGAATAAATATCCCAGCGCTGCTCGCCGCGCCCGGTCTGCTCAGTAACGCTTGGGATGATCAGGTTTGACGGGTGCATGAAAAGTCCTCGGAAAAATTCCTCACCTATATCTGGCCTCTTGGGCGCTTGTGCAACCCCTCACCCTATTTTGAGGGTTAACTCCTCTTCAATTGCCACTTGATAAGGCGAGCCGATGAGCATGATCGAACAATTTCTGGCGATGGAGCGCGATCAGCTGATCGGTTTCTTCTTGTCGCCCGGATCGCGCTTTTCGATTGCCGCATTGTTGATCAGCCTTGTGGCGGCGCTTTTCTATCTGCGGAAAGCGCCCCAGGCACAGTCGCTCTCTTCGCTTTCTGACATGCGGGCGCTTTTATCGGGCGGCATTCCGCGGCACGAAGCCTCGCACCGGCTAGACATAGCCTATTTCATGATCAGCCTCTTCCTGGCGGCCCTTTTTCTATCGGGAGCAGTGCTCTCCTATGACTGGTTGGCGCACACTCTATACGGGGAGTTTGGCAGGCTAGCACCCTTAGTTTCAGCTCCGCCTTGGCTCGCGATGATCATAGCGACGCTCGTTTTGGCACTGGTGTTTGAATGGTCCTATTGGCTCGATCATATGCTTTGCCACAAGCTGCCTTGGCTTTGGCGCTTTCACAGCATTCATCATTCCGCGGAAAGCCTCTCGCTCCTCACGGTGTTCCGCGTCCATCCTGTGGATACGATCGTCTATTACAATATCTTGGCCTTTTTCTCGGGCCTCGCGACAGCGGGGCTTTGGATGCTTTTTGGCAAGGAAGCGCTTCCGTTCAGCCTCTATGGCACCAACATCATCGTTCTCATCGGTGGAATCTTGCTGGGCAATCTTCATCATTCGCATTTGTGGCTCAAGCCACCGGGCCTGCTTGGCCGCGTCTTGCTGGGTCCAGCGCATCACCAGATCCATCATAGCAGTGATCCGGAACATCATGATCGCAACTTCGGCAATATGCTGAGTGTCTTTGATCGTGCCTTTGGCACCTATCATGAACCGCCTGCCGAGCGCCCTGCCCTGCGCTTTGGTTTGGCGGGCGAGCATCGCGAGAACCACAAGCTGTTGCCTTCGCTCATGCGCCCGTTTCTGGCCTTCTTGCCCGTGCTTAAAAATCCGCCATTGAAATCCGACGCGCGAGAGGCGACATAGGCTCCAACTCAAGAAAGGCCGAACATGACGCTCTGGAACCCAACCGCCCTTAACCCTCGTATGAATGACGAAGAGGAAAGCGAAACCAAGGGTGCCCCCATTGCAGGCGCAATGATGTCAAAATTTTTGGAGGCCCGCACGGTCCTGATCTTTGGCGGGATTGATCAAAAGCTCGCTGAGCGCGTTTCCGCCCAACTGCTTTATCTTGATCATGTCAGCCATGAACCCATCAAGCTCATCATCAATTCGCCCGGCGGCCATGTCGAATCTGGCGACACAATCCATGATTTGATCAGCTTCATCGAATCGCCCGTCAATGTGATTGGTACCGGCTGGGTGGCAAGCGCTGGCACGCATATCTTTTTGGGCGCCCCCAAAGAGCGTCGCTTCTGCCTGCCCAACACCCGCTTCCTGATCCATCAACCAGCCGGCGGCGCGCGTGGGCCAGCCGTCGATATCGCGATTGCCGCCAATGAAATCATCCGGATGCGTGAACGGCTTGCCAAAATCATCTCCGCCGCGACAGGCACCGACATCGAAAAGGTCCGTGAAGATATTGAGCGCGACTATTGGATGACGACCGAGGAAGCCAAGGCCTATGGCATCTTGGGTCAGGTCGTCACCAAGATTGGGGAAGTGAAGTAACTATCTTCCCCGCACCCATTGGGCGCGGATGAAGAAACCAAGCACGGCCAAACCAAGCAGCATACAAACGCCAAAGACGCCCCAAAAGGCCCAGCTTTCCTCTGCATAGGGGATGCCCTTCACATTCATACCGAGCAATCCGGTGATGAAGGTGAGGGGCAAGAAAATGAGCGCCACGATGGAGATGAGCAAAGCGCGCGCCTCCATTTGCTCGCCGCGCAAATCGGTGAGTTCATCATGGACCACAGCAGACCGTTCGCGCACGGCCTCCAGCTCTTCGGCCATCCGCGCATAGCGGTCCGCCGATTCGCGAATGTGGAGATGATCTTCCTCATCCAGCCAATCACAGCGCGTTGAGCCAAGCCGCTCCAAAGCCTCACGTTGTGGAACAACGAAGCGCCGATATCCGATGGCCTTAGCGCGAATAGAACTCACTTTGCGGCGCGTTGATCGCGCTCTTTCACTGTCCAAGCGCTCTTCAATCTCATCCAACTGATCGCCCAAATCAGCGACATGAATGTCCAGCGCCTTGCTCATTTCGGTTGAAAAGGCCGTAATCAGATCGCCGGGATCATGGATGCCCCCGCTCGCAAATTTCGCGATGACGGGAGCCAGCGCTTGAGGCTCTCTATAAGCCATACTGATCACACGGCCCTTGGCCGCCCAAAAGCGGATGGAGACCAAAGGGTCTGGCCCTTCGTTCGGGTTAACCGCTAGCCCGCGCATATTGATGAGAGCGCCGCCATCAACCATGTCACTGCGGGGCCGCGTTTCTGTTGCCTTAAGGGCATTGAGCGCCACGGTCGGCAGGCTGCTTTCCTTATCGACCCAAAGCCGGTCGGCTTCCTGTTGGCCATCCAGATGCAACCACAGCAGCCCTTTTGCTGGCGCCGATGGCAGCGGAAGCGCCACTTCTCGCGCCGACGTTAGATCATAGATGAAAGCCCTCATG
>DLOX01000022.1 GCA_002478575.1 Sphingomonadales bacterium UBA7473
GCCTTGGTGAGCCTTTACCCCACCAACTAGCTAATCTTACGCGGGCTCATCCTTGGGCAATAAATCTTTGGTCTTGCGACATTATCCGGTATTAGCAGTCATTTCTAACTGTTATTCCGAACCCAAGGGCAGATTCCCACGCGTTACGCACCCGTGCGCCACTAGACCCGAAGGTCTCGTTCGACTTGCATGTGTTAAGCATGCCGCCAGCGTTCGTTCTGAGCCAGGATCAAACTCTCAAGTTTGATGTCCGATACCTCCCAGGTGGAATATCCCGAGAAGGCACCGCTCATTTCAAGGAGCCGTTCCTGCACAATATCATATTTACGTAATGGATACGTGATAGGACATGTTTCAAGATCGCACCAAAACCGAAGCCTTGATGAGATCAGGTTGGAACGGCTAATTTGGTTACCCGAGTTGCTTACGCCTTGAAGTCGTAAGACCCGGGGCCGCCGCCCACATGTCCCTTCATCTAAAATCTACAATGTCAAAGAGCGCAAAATGCCCGACGCCAAGCTTTATCCCCTTTTACCGGGGATGCCGGAGTCTGACGATGTTGCGGAGGCGGCTGGAGAACCGAGTGGCTCAGCGCCGCGACAAGAGGGGCACTACGCTCGACTTCGATTCGCGTCAACACCCTTCATGACAAAAAAATGAAATTATGTTGCGTGAGCCACTCAAGCCCGCAGAAATCAGCCATCTTTCTTGAAGGGAGTGAGCTCACCCAGATAAGCAATGTCACGCTCTACCGCGCGTCTTTCCCGAATCAGGAAGTCAGAAACCGCCTCTTTGAAGCCTGGATGGGGTATAAAATGGGCCGACCAGGTCGCCATAGGCTCATATCCACGCGCCAATTTATGCTCGCCTTGGGCTCCAGCCTCGACTCGGGACAGGCCCCGCGTGATCGCCGCATCAATGGCTTGATAATAGCAGAGCTCAAAATGGAGGAAGGGGACATCTTCGCTGCAGCCCCAATAGCGGCCGTATAGCGCCTCCCGGCCAATGAAGTTCAAGGCTCCTGCAATCGGAACGCCATCGCGCTCAGCCAATATCAGCAAAACTTTGTCGCCAAGCGCTTCGCCAACCATCGGAAAGAAAGAGCGCGTCAAATAGGGCTGCCCCCATTTGCGAGCACCCGTGTCTTGATAGAATCGCCAAAAGGCATCCCAATGGCGCGGTTCAATCTCAGTGCCTACGAGATGCCTTATAGTAAGGCCTTCTTGCGCCCCTGCCCTTTCCTTCCGGATCGTCCGGCGCTTCCGCGATGAGAGGCTGCCCAAAAATTCATCAAAACTTTCATAGCCACGATTGAACCAATGATATTGAATGCCTTCCCGCAGCATCCAGCCCGCCTTCTCAAACAAAGGCACTTGCGCAAGATCGACAAAGGTGGCGTGCGCGGACGATAGGCCATTTTGCTCCACCAAAGCCTCTGCCCCTTTTAGGAGGGCCAGCCCGGCGGTCTCGTCCGCTGCCAATACCCGAGGCCCTTGGGCAGGAGTGAAGGGCACAGCGATTTGGAGCTTCGGATAATATCGCCCACCCGCGCGGTGCCAAGCATCCGCCCAGCTATGGTCAAACACATATTCGCCTTGGCTATGGCCCTTTATATAGGCAGGCAGTGCACCGCGCACTGCGCCACCACTATCCTCAGCCAAGAGGGGGGCCGCTTGCCAGCCTGTTCCTTCGCCAACACTGCCCGATCGTTCGAGCACAGACAGAAAGGCGTGGGACAAGAAGGGATGCTGGTCGCCGACAACTTGATCCCATTGCAATTGCTCGATGGCAGCGACGCCGCCTTGTTCCACACGGACAGTCAACTGATCCGCACGTTCTCTCTGGGGGGCACTCATCGGAGCGCTGACGGCTTTTCGAAAATAATCTCATCCGCATGCGCCAAGGCCAGCTTTTCCTGATCAGCAGTCCGCACAGTCCATGTCAGCACCGGCAAACCCCGCGCTCGTTCCGAAGCGGCAAAGGCGGATGGCAAGCAGCGGATATCATAAGCCAGAAAATCGGGCTTGGCTCGCCACAAGGATATATAGCGCAGCGCCCAAGCCTTCACTTTGCCCCAGAGCTTCGCCTCTTCCTTCTCCGTGACCACCAATCCGCGCACATAGCGCTTGGCATGGCGATGGAACCAGCGACCAACTTCTGGATTGAAGGACATGATCGCGATGGGCCCGAGATAACCCTCCAACGCGCGCCGCACACCAATGCAAACGCCGTTGACGGAAGGCCGATCCGCCTTGACCTCAATCAAGATTGGGACGCGTCCGGCGACCAGCTCCAAGATCTCCACAAGCTTAGGTATCGTTTCGTCCGTGCCCTTCAAACGAATGCCCTCAATGTCTTTGGCGAGCTTATTGCCAAAGGGGCCTGTCGCGTCTGTGAGCCGATCAAGCTGCGCGTCATGAAAGACAAAGGCCTCTTTGCCCCCGGCTTGGCGGACATCAAGCTCTATGCCTAAGCCCTTGCTCACAGCGGCGCGAAAAGCCGCGCGGCTATTCTCAACAATATCGCCGCCATGCAACCCGCGATGCGCAAAGGGCTGCGCTTTAAGAAACGCCACACGGTCAGCATCCGGTGACGGTGATAGAGTGCGACTAATCAGCGCCAAGGGCGAAGACAGCATCGACTTCCACCACTGAGTCGCGGGGCAGCGCCGCGACACCCACTGCGGCGCGGGCATGACGCCCCGCCTCTCCAAAAACATCGATCATCAAATCCGATGCGCCATTGGCGACGCTTGGCTGATCGGTGAAGCGATCCGTTGAATTCACAAAGACATTGAGCTTCACCACCCGTGCGATGCGGTCCAGCGATCCCAAAGCCGCTTTGGCTTGCGCCAGCACCATCAGGCCGCAGGCGCGCGCGGCATCTTGTCCATATTCAAGAACCCGGTCGTCGCCCAACCGCCCCGTCATCAAATGCCCATCTTTGAAAGCAATCTGGCCCGAGACATATAGCATCCCGCCTGCCTCAACCGTTGGCACATAAGAAGCAATGGGTGCAGCCGCCGTCGGCAATATGATCCCAAGTTCTTCCAATCGGGCATCAGCACCTTTGGCCTTCTTCTCTACAGGCATCATTTTTAGAGGCGGCACTTCGGTCATGATCAGGCTCCTGTGAGTTCGCTTATAATCCATTGGCTCGCCGTCGGCCAATCATCAATGCGGGCATGGGCGACATGAGGTGTCTTAATTTGACGCGCCACCCGCGGCTCACCCACAAAATGAAGTTGGCGAACGCCCGGCACTTCAGAGGCGACCGAATGATGCTGATGCGCCAGATCATCAACGAATACGGTGATGCTCGGCTTATACTCGTCAATGATCCCCGCCATCACAGCGCCCTTGCCGCCTTGGTTGGTATAGACAGGTAAATCGAGACCAACGCCCAACAGCTGCTTCGCCCGCGCGTCGCGCGCATCATCGGTCAAATTGGTCAGCACAACCACATCGGCCACTTCGCCAATCCGGCCAATCGCTTCGACGGCGCCGGGGATGGGCAATTGGCGGTGCATCTCGGTTTCGAAAAAGCCCTTAAGGAAAGGCCAGATCTTCTCGGGCTCCACATGATCGCCGGAATCTCGATAACGCATGGCATTGCGATAATCGCCATTTTCGCCGTGGAAGAGATTGTCGACATCAAAATGGATGGCATGGGCTTCATCCAGCCATTCGGTGAAGGGCACAATCATGTGCAACAGCACTTCATCACAATCAGTCACAAGCAGAGGGTGATTCATAAGGAGGCGTTTCTCAAATCTCAGGTGTGAGTGCTGATCGGGCCGCGATCAGCGCGTCTGGCCTATGGCCCAGCGCATCGGCACATGCAATCAAGTCCGGTTCATAGCTGGCGAGAAAATCAAGCACAGCGGAAAGGAGATAAGGATCGGTCAATCGCCCTCGCAATTCGTCTCCGGTCAGTCCCGTTAGAGCCAACAGCCGGTCCCGACGCTGATCATCCCCCAACACCCAAACAAGGGCGTTGAGCGCCAGCGCTTCGGCTGCGTCTCGATTCATCGTTCCTTTGATTGTCACTCCCCTGCTTTCGCCCTAAAGGCGTGCGAATGCAACTGGGGGCAACTGGCGTGTCAAAGCGCATTTTCATTGTCGAAGATAATGAGCTGAACTTGAAACTCTTCTGCGATGTGCTGCGCGCTCATGGTCATGAAGTGCAAGGCGAGGCAGATGCACGCGAAGCCGTGGGCCGCGCCACGCTTTTTGCCCCTGACGTCATCATCCTCGACATTCAGATGCCGCATATGAGCGGCTTTGACCTGATCGAAGCGATCCGCCGCGACATGATCTTGCGCCGCACACCAATCATGGCCGTGACCGCCTATGCCGGGCGCGGCGATGAAGAGCGGATCAGAGAAGCCGGCGCGGATAGCTTTGTTTCCAAGCCCATCGCCCTTCGGCCCTTTGTGGATGCCGTGCAGGGCCTGATCATCCTCGCCGAAAGCCGCGCCCTGGCTTGAGCGTGCCCTGAGAATAAAGAGCCCTCCGTTAATCAGTCTAAGAGGTTTGGCGCCTAAACCTGTCTTCGTCAGGAGACAGTTCCATGAAGTTCATTACCCTTAAGTCGCGCGGCGGCAATTATATGGTCATTGCCTCCAACGTCGCGTGGCTGCGCACGGCCGAGAATAACCAGACCATGGTCGGCATGGTCGGCGGCACGCCGATTGTGGTCGATGGCACGATTGATGAGGTGTCCAAGATCATCTTGGATGATGCGGGGCATAGGAATTAGGACAGATAGTCCGCCAAAGTCTCGCGCATGCGGCGGATTCTGATTTCCTGATAATTGCCGAGCGTTTGGCCCGCTTTGCGGCTGGAACGGATGCCCCGCGTCTGTTGGCGCAGATTTTCAACATCCTGATCATAGATGAAGCCCAAACGCGCATCCATGCCAGCCGCCTCGATGAATGGATCCTCAAGCCCAAGATAGATGGTTTCAGGCGCAGGCGGCGTTTCTTGCCCCTCTGGCGTGGGGGCCAAGAAATAGAGATCGAAGATCGTCTCATCGACTTTACCGGGGACAGGACGAAAGCGATAGACCATGGGGAAATTAACCCCGGGGAAGAAGACGAAGTTCGGGAAGCAATAATATTCAATCGAATCCATCATCTGCGTGGTTGGAACGCTACTCAGATCAACGCCCAAATCAGGGCCGCGGATCTTGCGCAAATGATTGGCCCACACGTCACGGGCGCGTTCGCCGAGCTTGAGCGATAGGCCAGCCTCTTCCCCACCAAGGGCAGCCAATATCTGCGCTTGATCGCGTTCCGCTGCAAGATGAGGGCTGGGAAAGCCGATCGTGTGGAGGAAGCGGCTGACATTCTTGCCATAGACGTCATATTGGCAATTGGCATCGCCCGCGAGTGCAAGCCCTTCAGGATGGGTTGCCAGCACATGATAGGCCTCCAAAAAGGCTTCGACCGAAATCTTCCAATTGGCCGCGAGGGTCTTTTGGACATGATAGACGATATGCCGACGCTCCATGGGAAGCGGCAGATTGAGATCGGGCAAGACCTCCAGATAGTCACGGAGCGGCGGCGGCGAGACTGCGAGATTTACGAAGACAAAACCGCCCCATTGATCGACATGAACAGGATCAAGGCCAAATTCGGTTTTGTCGACATGCGGGAAATCCCAACTGCAGGGGATGGACTTCAAATCGCCCTTGGTATCCCATGTCCAACCATGAAAAGGACAGCGGATCATCGCCGCATGGCCACGCGCACCGCTCTTAGCCAATTGCATACCGCGATGGCGACAGCTGTTGATAAAGGCTTTGACGCTGCCACCATCCTGACGGACAACGAGGATACTGGTATCGGCAATATCATAGACGATAAAATCCCGAGGCTTTGGGATTTCCTCTAACCGACAGGCCATTTGCCAAACTTTGGACCACATCTGCTCTTCTTCGCGCGCGGCAAAGTCTGGGCTGAGATAGGCATCGTAGCTCACGTCCGCGCTGCCCAGATAGTCATAGTGATTGGCCATGAACTCAGGCGGCGGCGGCATGGCATCCGCCATCACGATGTCATGTGTCGATGGGCCAGGGCATCGGGCTTCTCCAGGCTTCAATGTCTCGCTGGTTTTGCTTGTCATCAGTCCACCCTCATCCAGCGCTTAAAGCGTCCGCAACGTTTCGCGCTGCTCTGTCAGGTCTTTGCCGCCTCTGTGGCCGCGCAATGCGTCGGGCGTGGTCCGCAGCCAATCATCGCTTGCCGGCTGCTGCCAGCAACTGTCATTGAGTTCGCTGCGATGGGCGATCTTCCACACGCCGCCCCGCCGTTCATAGCGATCAGCATATCGCCCAATGACCACGAAATCCTTTTCCTCGCCATCTGCGACTATGCGATGATAGGCTTGGAAATAGACCTCTCCAAAGGCCACATCGCCTTCCAGATTGATCGACATTTGCCCGAGCATATGGTGGTTGCACAAATGGCTGGCGAGCATCTGCACCGCAAGTTCACACAGGCCATGGCCAGAGCCTTTGTAAAAGCCGCGATCATCGGTTGCGTCTTCATGATAGACAGATTTGAGCAGATCGAGATCGAGCCGATCCAGCCCGCGCATATAGTTGATCGACAATTGGCTAATCTCCTGCCGATCCAGCAATGCACTTAGAGCCTCTGACTGCATCAGTGTTCCTCTCAGTCCTTCGCGACAAATCCATAATAGGGATCATCGGGAGCGCGCGCACCACGGCGCGACAGCTGCGCATAAAGCCCCTGGCCCCATAGGGCCGTGGCGGGTCCGTTACGGTTCCAATCCATCACATATTGGCGATCCGCGATCCGCCATTCCCCGTCCCGCTTTTCCATGCGATCAAGATAGCGACCACCCACTTCCATCTCGGTCAACGCGCCTTCCTCGCCAACCATATGGAAGGCAGCGCAATAGCTTTGGACCTGCGCCACGGTCACATCGTCATTAAACTGGACCATGAGATTGCTGACAAAATGCTGGGTCAGCCGCATCGAAAGCAGCGATGGGATCAGCCCCTCGGCAAAGGCATGGGCGTCTATTGCTCCCATTCCATAGTCAGCAATGGCATCGGGCCAGAAGACCGATTTCAGCGTCTCAAGATCGCATCGGTCTACTGCGTGGCAGTAACGGACGAGAACTTGCTCAATCTCAAACTTTGCGTCAGCCAGCATGTGGGCCTCCCCTGCTACTCCGGCACGACGCCCGATATGATGGACATGCCCTGATCGACATTGATCGTCGCGCCATTCACGAAACGGGATTCGTCACTCGCGAGGAATGTCACGACCGCTGCAATGTCATTGGGTTCGCCAAGCTTGCTCGCGCCCGCAGCACCTGTGCCCATGCTGAGCCCTGCATCGGCCATTTTCTGCCCCATGCTCATCACCATTGGCGTGACAATCCCAGACGGACAGACGGAGTTGCAGCGCACGCCATTTTTCTCAAGCGCACAATGGGCCGCGATAGAGCGCGTCATCGCCGTAATCGCGCCCTTGGCCGCGCTATAGCCCAACACATAGCGCTCACCCTGAACGGCCGCGAGGGAGCCCATGTTGACAATCGATCCGCCGCCGCTTGCCACCATCAGCGGGATCGCATGCTTGCTCCCGAAGAAAGTGCCATCGGCGGAAACCGCCATTTGAAAGCGATAATCGTCTTCGGTTTGCGTCTCGATGTTGCCCGGCGCAACAACGCCTGCATTGTTGACCAATATGTCGAGCCGGCCATGTTTGGCTTTCACATGGGCTATGAGATCCTGCCAAGGCTTCTCTTGCGTGACGTCGAGCAGATAAGGCTCAGCCGGTTCACCCAGCTCATCGGCAAGGCCGCGAACGCCCGCTTCATCGACATCGCAGAGAATGACAGTCGCGCCCTCCCGCACGAACATCCGCGCATCAGCTTCGCCCAACCCTTTAGCGGCGCCTGTTATAATCGCCACTTTGCCTTGCAACCGTGCCACAAGCCTCTCCTCCATCGCTGCCTTTCCAGCCGTGGTGGCAAGCATAGTTGGGGCATGTGCAAAGCTCGCCTAACAAATTAGCGATTCTTGCAAGTCGTGGCTCCCCTTCGCCAGATGAAGCGCTTCAAACGAACCATGTCGTCGTCCGCTTGGCGTAAACAGCCCATCAGCTTGATGTCCGAAGCGCGCGGCGAATCGAACGACCTAGGCTTGGCATTTCTACTATTCCTACTTCGCTCGCCGCATGCCATGACGCACGATATGAATGAGTTGTCTGAACAGGCGAGGTCTTGCTGATGGCGCCTTCCCGTAATCAAAGGATAGGATCCGAAAAGAGCGACCGAACCATCCGCGACAGGATCTTAGAGGCGGCAAGCCTGGAATTTGCGGAGCTTGGCATACGCGCCGCAAAGATCGCGTCGATCTGCCGACGAGCGGATATCGCAAACGGCACATTCTACTTGCACTATCGCACCAAAGAAGCGGTTTGGGCTGAGCTGCTTCAACGCGCCGCATCAGAACTGGCGGAGCGATTGCGCATCTCCCATGCAATCAAAAAGCTGGATGCCCGGTCTCGCGATCGAATTGAGGTCTCCATCATCGTTGGCTTTGCCGAAGAACGAAGCGATATGTTTCGGTTCATGATGGGCGAACGATCCGGCCAAGTCGCGGTCCATAATGTCTTCTTCGATCAGCTGAACGATCAACGCTGCGAAGCCATTCGCCAAGGTATCGCGGATGGAGAGTTCCGATCCAATCTCAATCCCATGATCGCGGCGCTCGCCGATATTGGTGCAACAACAGAGATCATCCAGTGGTGGCTGCGCAATCCCGACAAGATGACGCGGGAAATGGTCATTGACCATTTGATCGACCTGCGGGCGCGTATGTTCTTTCCCGATTGACCGAGGCTGCAAAGCGGACCTGTTGACATCATAGTATCCATATGAGAGGTCTCTCATATGTCAGACCTTTCGCATCAACCTTTGCCACCCAAAGCAGTGGGCGGGACGCTAACCCTTCAAGACGCAATCATAGTGGATCGACCCGCCGCCGACGTTTGGGCCTTCGTGCGGGACATGGAGAATTACCCCTTATGGTTTGAAGGCATCGTCAAAATGGCGAGCGCAGATGATCTGCCGATTGCGACCGTTGGCAAGCGCTATGATGAGACAGCGATTGTTCCCGGCGGAAAAGAAGAGACGATCGACGTCAAGATCGTGGCAGCCGACGAAGCGGCGCATCATCTCGCCATCCAAGCGAGCCTGACACCATTTGTGCCGCGTTTCGACTATCGCGTGGTGCCGCTAGACGAGTCGCGCTGCACCTTCCATTGGCGCTGTGTCGCGACCGGGCAATCCTTCAAGGCGAAATGGCAACGCCCCGTGTTCCGGATGATCCTTAGAAAGAGGCTGGCGACGTCGCTCGATAACTTCCGCCGCATTCTTGCTGGTGGCGATAATGAAGTGATGAGAGCGGCGCTCTTTTGGCGGTTCGGCGCGGCCGATGATGTCATTCGACTGTTCGATCGAGCCGCAAGACCCATG
>DLOX01000171.1:0-6534 GCA_002478575.1 Sphingomonadales bacterium UBA7473
ATCAACAAGGGCATGAGCCTTGCGGACTTTAAGATCATATATTTCTGGGAATGGATTCATCGCCAATTGGGCCGGGTGATTGGCTTGGCGCTTGCGCTGCCCTTCCTTTGGTTCTGGGTGAGGAAGATGATCCCGGCAGGCTACACGCCCCGCCTCTTCGCGCTGGTTTCGCTCGTTGGTCTGCAAGGTGCCTTGGGCTGGTGGATGGTTTCATCGGGTCTAGAGCTTCGCACCGACGTGAGCCATTTCCGCCTGTCCGCTCATTTGCTGACGGCTTTGTTCCTGTTCGCTGGCCTCATCTGGACGGCGCAGGATTTGAAGGCTTTGGCCCGCAATCCCGCTACGCAACCGGCGCGGCTGACGAGATTTGGGATCGGTGTGGCCCTCATTCTCTTCATCCAATTGCTGTTTGGCGCTTGGGTCGCTGGCCTTAATGCCGGAGCCATCACGACCCATTGGCCGCTGATGGATGACGCAGGCACTTTCTTCCCCGGCGAGCAAGCGGATTGGACGCAAGGCGCGTTGTTCGCGACGATGAATGACCCCTTCATCCTAAATTTCATCCACCGCTGGTGGGCATGGGTTGCGGTCGCGGCAATGATCATCCTTGCCCGCCGAGTGAAGCGGCTCGGCGCACGTCCAATTTCCATCTTCATCCACTCCGCCTTTGGCATCCAGATCATTTTGGGCATTGCCACCGTAATGACAGGCGTGAACATTACGCTTGCGGTGATGCACCAGGCGATGGGCGCGATCTTGGTCGCCGCAACAACATTGGGCCTCTATGAACTGGGCCGCCACCGGGAGAAATCAGCATGACGATCCAAGCCCCCATCAACAGCCCCTTCGCGATGCGCTCCACCGCGTTGGAAGTGATAGACGGGATCGACCTTTCCGGAAAAATCGCGCTGGTGACGGGCGGCTATTCTGGCCTCGGCTTGGAAACCGTCCGCGCTCTCGCCCATGCGGGAGCGAAAATCTTCGTCGCGGCGCGTCGGCCTGACGCCGCTAAGGCAGACCTCGACGGCGTGACTGGCGATATCACCGTGTTGCAAATGGACCTGTCAGACCCGGCCTCCATCGATGCGTTCGCGGTCGAACTTGCCAAGCATACGGACCGCATCAACATCCTCATCAACAATGCCGCGATCATGGCCTGCCCGCTCGCACGAGACCCACGCGGCTATGAAAGCCAGTTCGCGACCAACCATCTCGGCCATTTCCAAATGACCGCGCGCATCTGGCCGCTTGTCAAGGCAGGGGGCCCCGGAACGCGCGTCGTGGTCCTCTCCTCCATTGGCCATGCGCGCAGCCCCGTTCATTTGGACGATCCCCATTTCGAACGGCGGGACTATGAGAAATGGTCCGCTTACGGCCAAGCGAAGACCGCCAATGCCCTGTTCGCGATCCACTTGGACAAGATCGGCGCGCCGCACGGCGTACGCGCTTTTGCTGTCCATCCCGGAGGCATCAAGACGCCCCTGCAACGCTTCCTCACCATGGAAGAGCAGATCGCGATGGGCTGGTACACGCCCGATGGCAAAGTGAATGAGATGTTCAAATCAACCGAAGCCGGGGCATCGACCAGCATCTGGTGCGCGGTATCGCCGCTGTTGGAAGGCGAAGGCGGCGTCTATTGCGAGGATTGCAACATTGCCAAGCTCTGGGAAGACGGCATGCACCCCTATGTCGGCGTCCGCCCCCATGCGATTGACGCGGATGCCGCAGCCGCGCTGTGGACGGCCAGCGAAACAATGACCGGAGTAGAATTCAAAGCCTAAGGAGAGAGCATGACACAGACCGCGCAGGAGACCGCACAGGCGCCCATCAACAGCGGCTTTAGCCATGGATCAACCGCGGCAGAGGTCGTCGCGGGGATCGATCTGACCGGCAAGACCGCCTTCGTCACCGGCGGCTATTCTGGCCTTGGCACGGAAACGGTGAAGGCGCTGGTCGGGGCCGGAGCGCATGTCATCCTCGCTGGGCGTCGCCCGGATGAAGCCAAGATCGTCCATGCCGGCATCTTGGACCGCATCCAGATCCTCGCGCTCGATCTCGGTGATCCGGCCTCTATCGATGCCTGCGTCGCGGAAGCGCTCGCCAGCACGAGCAAGATTGACATGTTGATCAACAATGCGGCGATCATGGCAACACCGCTGGCCCGCGATGCACGCGGCTATGAAAGCCAATTCGCGACCAACCATCTTGGCCATTTCCAGCTGACGCAGGGGCTTTGGCCTTTGATCAAAGCGGCAGGCGCAGGCGCGCGCGTGGTCGCCCTCTCCAGCCTTGCGCATAAACGCAGCGCCTTCATCGCCGATGATCCGCATTATGATCGGCGTGAGTATAATAAGTGGACCTCCTACGGCCAATCCAAGACCGCAAATGCTCTGTTCGCGCTGCATCTGGACGCGCTCGCCAAGGATCAAGGCATCCGCGCCTTCTCCGTCCACCCCGGCGGGATCATGACCAATTTGGGCCGCTATCTGGAGCCTGAAGATATCGCCATGTTCAAAGCCCGATCCGAAGGCGAAACCGTCGGCGGCGCGCCCCCCATCAACTGGAAAACCCCCGAACAAGGCGCCGCCACCAGCGTCTGGGCCGCGACATCGCCTGCGCTGGGCGGAATGGGCGGCGTCTATTGCGAAGACTGCGACATCGCCGCGCCTACCGATGATGCTGAGGCGCAGGGCGGGGTGATGGCCCATGCTTGTGATGCGGAGGCTGCGGCGCGGTTGTGGGCTATGTCGGAGGAGATGGTGGGGCGTGGGTTTGGGGTTTGAAGACCAATCAGGCTTAGTAGTCGTAGCCCCAAACAAAGAAGAATGACAGCACCCCAGCGACATTGTAGAAAGGCATCAGAAGCAAATAGCTCAGCACTCTCGTCCCTATTTCGTTCGACAGCCATAGGCTTATCACGATCGGCGGTAACAACATCCATACGATGTTCAGTGGGTGAGGAGCGACCAAGAAGTACATCGCAGGCCAGATGCCGCCACCTAAGACCGCAGCCCCAATCAACGCTGCCAATAGCCGAGCTCTCCCTTCAAGGGTTCCGCGATCTATTCTCACTTGCACCCCCGAACCAACCGCCCCGGAAACAAGCCTGTCCCTCGGTCCATCCGCCGGATCACCTTCCCACTGACCACAGTCGCATCATAGCCTGAGGCCGCTTGGTCCAGCCTCCTCCCGCCTGCGGGCAGATCCTTCACAATATGCGGAATGGGGAGCGCGAGGCGGTTCATATCGATGACATTGATGTCAGCCTTCATCCCCACCTTTAAAAGCCCGCGATCATATAGGCCCACGGCGCGCGCGGCTTTGGCGGTGAGCATATGGATGGCATGGGCGAGCTCGATCTTATGCGCCGCGCCATCGCGGACATAATGTTTCAAGAGGAAGGTCGAATAGCTCGCATCGCAGATCGCGCCATAATGGGCGCCGCCATCGCCAAGCGCGGGAATGCAATCGGGGTGAGTGAGCATTTCATGCGCGCTATCCAATGTGCCGCCTTCATAATTGCCGAGGGCTGAGAGAAACAGGCCTTTGCCTTCGGTTTCCATCAACCGGTCATAAGCCACTTCCTGCGGAGAACAGCCTCGCGCCGCCGCCAACGCGGCAAGGCTCTGGTCAACAGGCGGGGCATAGTTGGGCGGATCGTTCAAGGGGAAGAGCCAAGACCAATTGCGCGCCAAGGCGTTGAACGGATGGCCTTCGCCAAATTCTTCGCTCAGCAAAGCAGCCTTAATCTCCGGATCGCGCATTGCGGCGATGCGGTCTTCCAATGGCAGATGCGCGATCTTCTGATAGCTGGGGCACAGGCTGAAGGGATGGACGCTGAGTTCCAGCCCGGCGATCAAACCAATCGGGCGCGGCATGACTTGCGCCGTCACCTGATGGCCATCCTCCTTCGATCGCGCCATCATATCCAGCACTTTGCGCCAGCGCGGCGGGCCATCATTGCCGCTGGCGAGCGTGAAGGTCGCGGGCCGACCGCTCGCTTTCATCATGGTGTCGACCACGGGATATTCCTTGTCCCAGCCGACAAAGGCATCGAGCACGACTTGGAACGTGCCATGACCCGCGTCGCGCATCCCTGCTCCAATCGCTTCCAACTCAGCAACATCGGCCTCGAAGGTCGGGATACTGCCGCCGTCCGCCGTTTTGTGGATGGAAAGCCGGGACGTTGCAAAGCCAATGGCGCCCGCTTCCATCGCTTCTTTGGTGATGGCGCGCATCTTGGCGAGGTCTTCGTCAGTCGCAATCTCGCGGTTCGCGCCGCGCTCTCCCATGGCATAAACCCGCAACGGCGAATGGGGAAGGTAAGCGGCAACATCAATGTCCCGCTCCCCGGCATCCAGCGCATCAAGATATTGGGGGAAGGTCTCCCAATTCCAGGGCAGGCCTTCTGTCATCACGACGCCCGGAATATCCTCCACGCCTTCCATCACATTGATCAGCATGTCGCGGTCTTCGGCACGGCACGGCGCAAATCCTACGCCGCAGTTGCCCATGACGACCGTGGTGACCCCGTGGCTGGAGGAAGGAGACATTTCCCGTCCCCAAATCGCTTGGCCATCATAATGAGTGTGCACATCGACAAAGCCGGGCGTGACGATGCGGCCCTTGGCGTCAATCTCCTCCGCGCCGGTTCCACTGACTGCGCCGATCGCGGCGATCAGCCCGTCTTTCACGGCAAGGTCGCCTTCGATCAGTGCCCCTCCACTGCCATCGACAATCGTGCCGCCGCGTATGATCAGGTCAAAGTCGCTCATGAGGGTCCTCTCTCTTTGTGCTTGAATGTCGAACCAGTTTACGCGCACGTCAAGTCAGAACCGAATCGCCAAAGCCGAATCGATAAAGAGAGGATGAACGCCATGAAAGCCATTGCCATCACTGCCCCCGGCGGGCTCGACAATCTGAAGCTGGTTGATCTGGCAGAGCCTGCAGCTCCGGGTGCTGGTGAAATCACGGTGCGTTTGCGAGCCTCCAGCCTCAACTATCATGACTATGCCGTCGTCAAAGGCATGATCCCCACCGGCGATGGCCGCATCCCCATGTCAGATGGCGCGGGCGAAGTGACGGCCGTGGGCGAAGGCGTGACGGACTATAGAGTGGGCGACGCGGTCGTCAGCACCTTCTTTCCCTATTGGCTGGATGGCACACCGCCCCGCGATGCCTTCACTCGCGTGCCGGGAGACGGGATCGATGGATACGCCCGCGAAGCCATCACGGCGCCGACGACTTGGTTCACGCCGGTCCCCAACGGCTATAGCCATGCCGAAGCCGCGACCTTGACCTGCGCGGGCTTGACGGCCTGGCGGGCGCTTATCGTGGATGGCGAGATTAAGCCCGGTGCCACTGTGCTGGTGCAAGGAACAGGCGGCGTCTCCATCTTCGCGCTGCAATTTGCGAAAGCCATGGGTTGCACCGTGATCGCAACGTCCTCCAGCGATGAAAAGCTGGAGCGGCTGAAGGCGTTGGGTGCAGATCATTTGATCAACTACAAGAGCGTACCCGCTTGGGGAGCCAAGGCGCTTGAGCTGACCGGCGGCATGGGCGTTGATCATGTTGTTGAAATTGGCGGCGCAGGCACACTCGATCAATCGATGGTCGCAGCGCGCAATGGCGGCCATGTGGCCGTGATCGGAATCTTGGCGGGCTATGCTGGGCCAGTCTCCACCGTGATGCTGATGGCGAAACAATTGCGCGTGCAGGGGCTGACTGTGGGCAGCCGCCAGCAGCAGCTTGATATGATCCGCAGCATCAATATCTCTGGCATCAAGCCCGTGCTGGACAAGAGCTTTGCGCTTGCCGACTTGGCAGATGCCTTTCGCCATCAGGAAAGCAACACGCATTTCGGGAAGATTGTGGTTGAGATTTAGGGGCCTGGTCACCCTCTCCAATTGGGATTGGGAAGATGAGGTAATATTTTACCCGTTACGAAACCCGCATCTTTCTTGACTTTCTGACGGCCTTTCATCAAAGGCGCTTTCAACCACGCTGCCCGTTCGGGTGGCGTGTTTGTTTTTAACTTGAACCAAGAAGGGACGGCCCCATGAAGGTCATCACCCGTCAGACGCGGTCTGTGAAGCCCGCTGAAGTCGAAAAGCAATGGCATTTGATCGATGCCGATGGTTTGGTCGTGGGCCGTGTGGCTTCGATCGTCGCCAACATTCTGCGCGGCAAGCACAAGCCAAGCTACACCCCGCACGTTGATTGCGGTGACAATGTCATCATCATCAATGCGGATAAGGTGCGGTTCACGGGCAAGAAGCTCGCCGACAAAGTCTATTATCGCCACACCGGCTATCCCGGTGGGATCAAGGGCGTAACGGCTGCCAAGGTTCTTGAAGGTCGCTTCCCTGAGCGAATCCTTGAAAAGGCTGTTGAGCGCATGGTGCCTCGTGGTCCTTTGGGCCGCGCCCAAATGCGGTCGCTCCGCATCTTCAAGGGCACTGAGCATCCTCATGCTGCCCAGAACCCCAATGTCCTCGATATCGCGGCGCGTAACCGCAAGAATAAGGTGGGTGC
>DLOX01000171.1:6587-6816 GCA_002478575.1 Sphingomonadales bacterium UBA7473
AAGGTGGGTGCATAATGTCCGACACTGTTCAAACACTCGCTGATCTTGGCACGCTGTCTGAAGCGGCCGAAGCCGAAGCGCCTGTTGCTATCTCCACCACCCCGCTTCGTGAGCGGATCGTTGATGCACAGGGCCGTTCCTATGCAACCGGGCGCCGTAAGGATGCCGTTGCTCGCGTTTGGGTGAAGCCCGGCACAGGCAAAGTCACGGTCAATGGCCGCGATCAGGA
>DLOX01000171.1:6903-7163 GCA_002478575.1 Sphingomonadales bacterium UBA7473
ACGCTGCGTCTCGTCATCAACCAACCGTTCAGCGTGTCTGACCGCGAAGGTGCCTATGACGTGATTGCAACCGTCAAGGGCGGTGGCCTCTCCGGTCAAGCAGGCGCAGTGAAGCATGGCATCAGCCAAGCCCTCACCAAGCAAGAGCCTGCGCTGCGTGGCGTTGTGAAGTCCGCTGGCTTCCTAACCCGCGACAGCCGTTCGGTTGAGCGTAAGAAATATGGTAAGGCCAAGGCCCGTAAGAGCTTCCAATTCTCGAA
>DLOX01000265.1:0-2579 GCA_002478575.1 Sphingomonadales bacterium UBA7473
GGTCAAGCCCGGAATGACGAAAGCGGCCCTTTTCCTGAACGCCAGCCTACGAGCGAGTTCAGCCTTTCGTCAGAGCGAATCAGGCATTTCTCTTTTCACCGGACCTCCCATGATCCGGCGAACGGAGAATGAAGATGAACTATTTGTCCAAAATTGCCATGCTCGGTGCGGCTGCTGCAACTATGGTTGCCGCCACTCCTGCTGACGCCCGTGATCGCGGCTATGGCCGCGGACATGATGGGATTGATGCAGGCGATGTGATTGCTGGTGCTTTGATTATCGGCGGGATTGCCGCCATTGCCTCGGCCTCATCGCGCAATGATCGCGGCTGGGGCCGTGGCTATGATCGCTATGATGATCGCCGCTACAATGATCGTGGTTGGGGTCACAATGATGGCGGCTATGGCTATTATAACAATGGCTATAACAGCCGCCGTGCCGTTGATCAGTGCGTCCAAGCTGCCCGTCGCGATGCCAGTCGCTATGGCTGGGCCCGCGTCACCGATGTGACTTCGATTGAACGTGTGCGGGGTGGCTATGCCGTGCGCGGTCGCTTGGTCGTTGATCGCGGCGGTCGTGGCTCTGATCGCGGTTATTATTATGACCGCTACGATGATCGCTATGACAAGGGCCGATTCACCTGCGTCACCCGTTATGGCGGAGTTGATGATCTGAGATTGGGCGGCCTGCGAGGCGGTGATCGCTGGTAATTGGCCCTAGGAAACGAGTGCAAGGCGTGGTGGATCAATGGGCGAAAGCTCCACATCGATCACGCCTTGCACCTCTTTCATCCGCTCTGCCAATTCGCCATCCAATGCGAAATCGCGTCCAAGGCGGATGAGAGCTTCTTGCCCTGCACCTAGACCCGCATTGATCATAATCTCTCCCCGCCCGCCCCGTTCGCCTGAGAGCAGGATCGCGAGACGCGGCAAGGCAGACGCATCATTCAATGCGATGACTGCTCTCAAGCGATTGACGGCTGCTAGGCCCTCGAGCCGCTGCACACGACGTGCCGCAATGCGCGGTGTCTCTTCGCCAGCCGGACGGTCCAGCTCGACGCTCAGCAACACACAGGCATTGTCCTTGGCAGCCTCTTCCAGCGCCTTACCCGCATCCTCGTCAAAACAAGCGGCAATGAACTGACCACTCGCATCAGACAAAGTCGCATTGCAATAGCGCCGTCCTCTAGCCGACGTCCGCCAGCGGACATCTTCGACCAACGCTGCCATCATTGCGCCGGTGCGGCTGCCGTCCGACGGCCCTGCTGTTTCACACACGGCCGCATAGCTTTTCGCACCATGGGCGCTTGCGACATGCTTGTATCGATCAACGGGATGCGCCGAAAAGTAAAAGCCGAAAGCGTCCTTTTCAGCGCCCATACGCTCAGCCGCGGACCAATTGGCATTGGCGGGAAGCTTGATCGCAGCGGCCTTATGCTCTTCCCCGCCGAACAAGCCGCCTTGGCCGCTTGTTCTCCCATGCTCGGCCTCTGCCGCGACCGAGAGGATCAGTTCCGCTGCGCCGTGAATGGCGGCCCGGTTGGGATCGAGCGTGTCAAAAGCGCCTGCTGCGGCGAGGCTTTCCAACTGCCGCCGGTTCAAAACCTTGGGGCTGATCCGGTCTGCAAATTCGGGAATAGAGGGGAATGGCCCGCCGTTTTCCCGTTCTTCACACAGCATCGCCATAGCGCCTTCGCCAACGCCTTTCAAAGCGCCAAGCGCATAACGGACCGCGGTTTCCTCCCCTTGCTCGACCACGCTGAAATCCGCTTCGCTGCGGTTGATGCACGGCGGCAACAACATAACGCCGAGCCGCCGCATATCATCGGCAAAGATGGTGAGCTTATCCGTGTTGGAAATGTCGAATGCCATGGACGCCGCAAAAAACTCAGCGCGATAATGAACCTTCAGCCAGGCTGTTTGATAGGCGAGCAAGGCATAGGCCGCCGCGTGGCTCTTGTTGAAGCCATAGCCTGCGAACTTGTCGATCAAGTCGAACAGCTCATTAGCTTTGGGGGCGTCAATCTGGTTGTGGGTTGCGCAGCCCTCAACGAAAATGGCCCGTTGAGCGTCCATCTCCGCTTTGATCTTCTTGCCCATGGCGCGGCGGAGCTGATCTGCACCGCCCAATGTATAGCCCGCGAGAATCTGCGCGGCCTGCATCACCTGTTCTTGATAAACGAAGATCCCGTAAGTTTCGGAGAGTATGCCTTCCAAGGCGGCGTGCGGATATTCGATAGCGACACGGCCATTCTTCCGGTCCCCGAACAAAGGGATATTGTCCATTGGGCCAGGGCGATAGAGCGAGACGAGGGCGATAATGTCCCCGAAATTGGTTGGGCGGACCGCCGCGAGCGTGCGCCGCATGCCTTCCGATTCCAACTGGAACACGCCGACTGTGTCGCCCTTTTGAAGAAGCGCATAGACGCCTTCATCATCCCAACTAAGCGTATCAAGATCAGGCTTGCCGCCTGTGCGCTTCTCAATCAGTTCCAAAGCTTTTTGGAGCACGGACAGCGTCTTCAGCCCCAAAAAGTCGAACTTTACGAGACCTGCGCCTTCGACATATTTCATGTCGAA
>DLOX01000265.1:2634-2894 GCA_002478575.1 Sphingomonadales bacterium UBA7473
TCGACATATTTCATGTCGAATTGGGTGACTGGCATGTCCGATCGGGGATCACGGTAGAGCGGGATCAGCTGTTGAAGCGGTCGGTCCCCAATCACGACGCCTGCTGCGTGGGTGGAGCTATGGCGCGGCAGGCCTTCCAGTTTCATCGCCAAATCAAACAAGCGGCGGACTTGCGAATCTTCCTTATACTCGGCCGCTAGCTCAGACACGCCGTTCAAGGATCGCTCCAGCGTCCAGGGATCGGTCGGATGGTTGGGCAC
>DLOX01000007.1:0-3637 GCA_002478575.1 Sphingomonadales bacterium UBA7473
CGACAGGCTCAGGGATGCGGCTTACTCAATGGCCATTCGATCAAAAGTCATCACACTCTAGATCACTTTAGGCACAAAAAAGCACCCGCCGGTTTGCGTCCCGACGGGTGCTAATTTTCCTCCCCAGGAAAGTGTATCGCGATCCGCTTATGCGGCTTCGCTGAACTGGTTCATTGTATTGTCTTTGCCAGCGGCTTTGAGAGCAGCTTCACCGGCGAAATATTCTTTGTGATCATCACCAATGTCAGACCCGGACATATTCTGGTGCTTCACGCAGGCAATGCCTTGACGGATTTCCTTCCTTTGAACGCCAGCAACATAGCCCAGCATGCCAGCGTCGCCGAAATAATCCTTGGCAAGGTTATCGGTGCTGAGCGCGGCCGTATGGTAGGTTGGCAGAGTGATCAGGTGATGGAAAATGCCAGCACGCTTGGCTGAATCGCGTTGGAAGGTGCGGATGCGCTCATCGGCTTCATCGGCCAAGAAGCTTGCGTCATACTCAGCGCTCATCAGCTTGGCACGGTCATATTCTGACACGTCTTTGCCTTCGGCGACCCATGCGTCATAAACTTGCTGACGGAAATTGAGCGTCCAGTTGAAGCTTGGTGAGTTGTTATAGACCAGCTTGGCGTTGGGCATGACGGCGCGGATGCGATCAACCATGCCTGCAATCTGTTCGATGTGGGGCTTTTCCGTTTCGATCCAGAGCAGGTCAGCGCCGTTCTGCAGCGATGCGATGCAATCCATCACGCAGCGATCTTCGCCCGTGCCAGCGCGGAACTGGAACAGATTAGAAGGCAGACGCTTTGGACGAAGCAGCTTGCCATCGCGGTTCAAGATCACGTCGCCATTGCGAGCGGTTGCGGGATCAATTTCTTCGCAATCAAGGAAGCTGTTATATTGGTCGCCCAGATCGCCTGGAGTTTTCGAAACAGCAATTTGCTTGGTGAGGCCAGCGCCCAATGAGTCCGTACGCGTGACGATGATGCCATCTTCAACGCCAAGTTCAAGGAAGGCGTAACGGCAGGCGCGGACCTTCGCGAGGAAATCTTCGTGCGGCACGGTGACTTTGCCATCTTGGTGGCCGCACTGCTTTTCATCAGACACTTGGTTTTCAATCTGAAGCGCGCAGGCCCCTGCTTCGATCATCTTCTTGGCGAGCAAATAGGTGGCTTCTGCATTGCCAAAACCAGCATCAATGTCTGCAATGATCGGAACGACGTGGGTTTGATAGCCATCGATGGCGGCCAGCAATTCCTTTTCGCGAGCGACATTGCCAGCACCGCGAGCAGCATCAAGTTCGCGGAACATGCCGCCCAATTCGCGCGCATCCGCTTGACGAAGGAAGGTGTAAAGCTCTTCGATCAAAGCAGGCACGCTGGTCTTTTCGTGCATCGACTGATCGGGCAGGGGGCCAAAATCGCTACGCAGAGCCGCGATCATCCAGCCCGAGAGATAGAGATAACGGCGCTTGGTGGTGCCGAAATGCTTCTTGATGGAAATCAGCTTTTGCTGACCAATGAAGCCATGCCAGCAACCCAGCGACTGGGTATAGTTGGCCGGATCGGCATCATAGGCAGCCATATCTTCACGCATGATTTTTGCAGTGTAGCGCGCAATGTCTAGGCCAGTCTTGAACCGGTTCTGAAGGCGCATACGAGCAACGGATTCGGCACTGATGCCATCCCAAGTGCCTTTGTAACTGCTGATCAAATCTTGTGTGCTATCGATGTGGGTCTGATAGGTCATGGGGAGGGGCTTTCTAAGCTTGAGTGATGATGCTCCCCTATTGCGCTGCACCATAAAGGCTAGCCTCCCTCGAGTCTAACTGCAAAGCTTTACAAATTTGCGTTGTTATGTTGTAAGGATTTGACAAATGTCCGCCGATGGTTAGTTTTCTCGTCACCCTGAACTTGTTTCAGGGTCCACGGTGCGGCTTGGTTCTATCGTTGCGGTATCTGCTGAAGCGTGGATGCTGAAACAAGTTCAGCATGACGGGTCATTGAATGAAGGAAGACCATGCCCACTGATCGCCCCGTCTACATGGGCCCACGCCTCCGCCGGTTGCGGCGAGATCTTGGTTTGACCCAAGCCAATATGGCGGCGGATTTGGATATTTCTGCATCCTATGTCGCCTTGCTGGAGCGCAATCAGCGGCCCATGACAGCTGATTTGCTGATCCGGTTGGCGCGCACCTATCGCATGGACTTGTCAGACTTCTCGGGCGACACGGCGGAGGATTATCGCGTCAGGTTGCAGGTTTCTTTGAAAGATCCACTTTTCGCTGATCTTGAACTGCCGCCAATGGAGGCTGGCGATGTGGCGACCAACTATCCCGCAATGGCCGAAGCCTTTTTGCGCCTCCATACGGCGTACAAGGAAGAGCAATTGGCGCTGGCGGATCGCAGCGGACGCGGTGGCGAGGATAGTGATGAGCTTGATCCCGTGGCTGAGGCGCGACGGTTTCTGGCGTCTCGCCGCAATTGCTTTCCTGCTCTGGATGATGCCGCAGAACGGATTGCCGCTGCTGTGGAGGAGCGGGGAGGGTTCCTCTCTTATCTGAAAGCGCGTCACCAGTTGCGCGTCCGTCGATTGCCTCCCGAAGTGTTGGTGGATTCGGTGCGGCGACTGGATCGTCACCGGGAAGAAGTGCTGCTCGATGAAACGCTTGATACCGCAAGCCAGAATTTTCAGCTTGCGCTTCAACTGGCCTATTTGGAGCTGCGCCGCGCGATTGATGATGTCGTCCGCGAAGGCCATTTCGCGACGGAAAATGGAGAGCGCCTGGCTCGTCGCGCTCTGGCCAGTTACACGGCGGCCGCAATCTTGATGCCTTATACCGCCTTTGCCAAAGCGGTTGAGGCTCGCCGCTATGATGTGGAGGCTTTGGCCCGGCAGTTTGGCACCAGCTTTGAACAAACAACCCACCGGATGACGACGCTACAAAAACCGGGTGCCGAATGTGTGCCCTTCTTCTTCATTCGCGTTGATCCGGCAGGCAATGTCTCCAAGCGGTTGGATGGCGCTGGCTTTCCCTTTGCGCGCCATGGGGGAGGCTGCCCGCTGTGGTCTGTCCACCATGTCTTTCGCACGCCAAGGAAGATTGTGACCCAATGGTTGGAGCTTCCCGATGGTCAGCGTTTCTTTTCCATTGCACGGACCGTGATGGCAGGCGGCGGCTCCTATGGCGCGCAAGGCGTAGAACGCGCAGTGGCACTGGGGTGCGCGGCGGAGCATGCAGATCGTTTGATCTATACCCAAGCCAGTGACGCGCCATCGCCTGATAACGCGACCCCCATCGGTGTCACCTGCGAGCTTTGCCACCGCACCCAATGCCCGGCGCGGTCCGCCCCTCCGATTGGGCGAGCCGTGCTCCCCGATGATCTGAGGCGAACCAGCGTGCCTTTTGGTTTCTCGGATGGGTGAGCAATCGCGTTGACGCTACGTACCAGTTATTGGTATGTGCTGCTCAAGGAGTTCCCATCATCACCAAGAACACTTCCGTCATTCTCGGCGATCATTTCATAGGCTTCATTGAGGGCCAGATTGGAACGGGGCGTTTTTCTTCTGCAAGCGAAGTGGTGCGTGCCGGGCTTCGACTGCTGGAGGAGCATGAAGCGAGCCTTCGCACCCTCCA
>DLOX01000007.1:3696-13078 GCA_002478575.1 Sphingomonadales bacterium UBA7473
CCTCCAAAATGCACTGATTGCAGGCGAAGAGTCTGGCGAGCCGCGCGTCTTTGACAATGACGCTTTCCTTGCGCGGATGCGCGCAAAACATGCCAGCAAAGGACATTCGTCTTTCGCCGCTAGCTGAGCAAGATTTGGAAGATATCTGGGAGTACACATTTCGCACGTGGTCTGTTGAACAAGCCGACTTTTATCACGGTAAGATCATGGCTGGCCTTGAAGGGCTGGCGTCCGGAGACAAGATCGGCCGGGATGCGAGCGAGGTCCGCGCCGGGTATCTGAAGTTTTCTATTGGGCAACATCTGCTCTTCTATCACGACCGGGCGGACATGATCGACGTAATCCGCATACTTCACAAGCGAATGAACCTGCCACGGCATTTACTGTAAGTGAGGCGCTCCCTCCCGTCAAACATCGTAAAATATCCAATACTCAGCGCTTTGCCTTGGCGATTAACCATGGCATTCATCGGGGATTCAGGGGGTGAGGCGCAGCTTTTGCGTCAAGAAGTGCACCCAAAAGGACGGGAGATAGGGATATGAACAAGGGAATTTTCTTTGCGGCGACAGCATCGATGCTGCTTGTCAGCACGCAAGCGGTCGCGATTGATACGGCACCGCGCGCATCGACGCCTACGACCACATCAGAACGGAGCAACTTTGGCGGCTCCAATGGGATGGGCATTTTCGGATGCTCAGCAGATGGCAATAAGCAAACGGGCGGCGCGATCATTGGCGGGCTTTTGGGCGGCTTCCTCGGCAACCGCATCGCAGGGCGCGGCAGCCGAACCCTAGGCACGGTCTTAGGCGGCGCTATTGGCGCAGCCGGTGGATCGGCGCTGGGGTGCCGCTTGCAGAAGAAGGACCAGCAAAAGGCTGAACGCGCGGTGCAAGACGCCGTAGCGACCAACGAAACCCAAACCTGGACCAGCGATGACAGCGGCGCATCGGGCAAGGTCGAAGTGACCAACGCCAATGTCGCGGGCCTCGGCAATATGAAATTTGCCAAGGGCGTGGAACCTGCGGCTGGCTTTTCCAAGCTTGGCAAAGCCTATCAGACGACCGCGACCGCAAACCTACGCAGCCGCCCAGGCTTGGATGGCGCGGTGCTTGGCCAAGTGCAAACCGGCACGCGGGTTTGGGTGCCAGCTTCGGTTGAAGGATCGCCTTGGTATCTCGTGTCAGACAATGGTGTGGGCCAAGGCTATATGAGCAATGCTTTGCTGAAGCCTGCCGTCACTGAAACCGCCGCGAATAGCTGCAAAATGGTCAAGCAAACGGTCAATGTGCCCGGCAGCTCGGCTCAGTCTGAAACCTACCAAGCCTGCAAAAGCAGCGACGGCGAATGGGTGATGACGCGGGTTTAGGGGACGGAACCCAAATCTGCACCATCGTCGTCCCGGACTTGATCCGGGACCCATGCCTCAGTGCTCGTCGTAGGATAGATACATCCAGCTTGCTTCCGACGTTGAGGCATGGATTCCGGGTCAAGCCCGGAATGACGGTCGTAATTAACGCTTCAAGGGAGTCGCTCTAAGCCTTCTCATCCAACCCCATCCTCTGATCAAGATCTCTCAGCTTTGCCCATTGCTGGACAAGCTGAGGGACTTGATCGAGGCTTGAGACAAACCGCCAAACATAAGAGAAAATGGCGTAAACATCGCCTGCCTGCACTTGCGGCATCTCCCCGATCCGCCAAAGTGCCGCAGCAAAGAGGATGATCACGCTCGATTCCATCATGGCATAGGCATGTGCCTCTCCATCGGACAATTTGACCCGCCAGCCCCCAAGCGCTTTGAAATGCCGAGCGACACGGTCGCTGCGGCCTTCGCGCAAGAGATCAATTTCCTTCTCCAGCCTGTCATTCAACCCTTTGTTGAGGCGCCCCGAGCGCTTGCCAAGCCAACGCGAAATGGCGAGCAAGGGGATGATGAGGAACAGGCAAAAGGCCCCAATGATCGTGTCGAACCAGAAGAGCGCTGACAAAGACACCACGAGCGCAATGGCCGCATAGAGCATCAGCTGAATGGTCACTTCGAAGAAAGTCACATATTCGCGCGAGAGGGCTGCGCGTGCTGCAATGACCGAGGGGTCAACCTCTTGGCTATGCGATTGGCGGACAATGTCGCCTGCCAGTGTCGCATAGAGCTTTGCAAAAATGCGCGTGTCGACCATTTTGGACGTGGTCATCAGGATCAGCTCGGCAAGGTGACAGCCGATCAGCCAGCCGACCGCTGCATAGTTGCCTGATAGCACACCATTGATCGCAATGCCCGTCGCCAGCGGATAGAGAATATCAGCCAGATGGCCAAGCGCCGTCAGGCCATAGGCAAAGCTCAACTGCTTTCCATTATTGAGGAAGATGGATTTGATCATACGCGATGATCCTATTGCCCTTCCGACTTTACAATGTCGTGATAGTAAGCACCGCCATCGCGGCCGAGGCGGCTTTCCATCAAGCTGATATGATCAAGTGGGAAGGGCGCGCTGCTGAGACTCGCATAAGCGTTGAGCCAGTCTGATAGATCAGCCTTCATCCGGCCAAAGCGAGCAACCGTAATATGCGGCGCGTAACGGCGTTGCTCGGCAGGCAAGCCGATCCGCACCAACATATGATCCACCTTCTTGTGAAGCGCAGCAAGCGGCGCTTCTGGCGACACGCCTGCCCAAAGCGGCTGGCCCTGGTCTCGGCTTTCAAAGCAGCCCACACCTGAGAGCGTCACATCAAAAGGCGTAAAGAGGAAGCGCTCGACCATCTGCGCAATTTCTTCGGCCGTTCGGCCATCGACTGCGCCAATATAACGCAACGTCAGGTGCAGCTGATCGTCGCGCTGCCATTTCGCGCCCGCGACATCGCCCATGATGGCCAAAAGCTGTTCTCTAATGGTGGCTGGGGGTCTATATGCGATGAAAAGGCGGTGCATTGTCGTGTTTCGCTTGCAAATCTGCTAAATAATACCAATATTGTCCAATATTCGGCAATGGTGCCGAAGAATCGAGAGAGAGAAACCCATGGCCAACTGGTCTGACCCCCGCACGATTGGCGCTGCCCCCGGCGCAGAAGTCGGCTCACAAGCCGCCTATGACGCGGGCCTGCGCTCTTACATGCTTTCTGTCTATAATTATATGGCTTCCGGCGTGCTGCTGACGGGCATTGTCGCCCTTGGCTTTGCATCGTCCGGTCTCGTCAACTTGCTGATCAGCCCCGCTGGCGGATTCAGCATCTTGGGCTGGATCGCAGCCTTGTCGCCGCTCGCCTTCATCCTGGTCTTGAACTTTGGTGTTGAGCGCATGTCGACAGGAACGTTGAAAGCCGCTTTCTGGGGCTTCGCAACAATCATGGGCATCAGCATGTCCACGATCTTCCTGCGTTTCACCGGTGAATCAATCGCCCAAACCTTCTTTGCCACATCAGCGGCCTTCGCTGGCCTAAGCTTGTTTGGCTATACAACCAAGAAGGATTTGTCCGGCTTCGGCACGTTCCTGATCATGGGCGTTGTTGGTTTGCTGGTCGCCAGCATCATCAACATCTTCCTGCAATCACCAGTGATGCATTTGGTGATCAGCGCTGTTGGCGTGCTCGTGTTCGCAGGCCTGACGGCTTATGACACGCAGCGGATCAAATCCATGTATGCCTATGTGCAAGGCACGGACATGGTTGGGAAGACCGTCGTGATGGGTGCCTTGTCGCTCTATCTGGACTTCATCAACATGTTCCAATTCCTGCTCAGCTTCATGGGAAGCCGCGAATAGTTTGGAACGGACATCTGGCAGGGCTTCGGCCCGCCAGACTGGAAAAAAGTTGGGCCCGGAAGAAATACGCCTTCCGGGCCCTTTTTTACGTGCCGGGCAGAATGATGTGGGAGGAGAGGACTACCCGGCGTCCATCTTGTTAGGCTTTCGCCCAACCTGTGCCTAGCGGCCCAAAAGCCTACATTCTTTGTGCCGTAAGTGCGGCTTTCCCTTTACATGGGCGGATACCATCCCCATTTGCGCTGCCGGGCGGGGAAAGTAGGAGACTTTCTATGAAAAACAATATGTTGACCCTTTCCGCAGCTGCGGCATTTGTCGTTGCTGGAACAGCGACCGATGCATCGGCCAAGGGCAAGCGCGGCGGCATGTGCCAAAAGCCAACCGTCGCTCAGGTCGAAGCGCAATTTGATAAGTTCAACGCCTCTTGGGCGACCAAAGATCCAGCGAAAGTCACCGCGCTGTTCACAGACAATGCCGTTTTGCTCGCGACTGTGTCCAACACGCCGAGGACCACGCCTGCCGCGATCAATGACTATTTCGTCGGATTTCTGAAGAATAATCCGCAGGGCACAATCACCAGCAGCACGGTGAAGGTCGACTGCAATACCGCCTCACGCTTGGGCACTTGGACGGTCACGTTCACCGATAGCGCAACGGGCCAGAAATCAGACGTTCTGGCGCGGTATAGCTTCATCTATCGATTTGTGGATGGACAGTGGAAGATTGATCATCTCCACTCATCAATGCTGCCAGAAGCGAAGAAGGGCTGAGCTGGTCAACTCGTCATTCCGGGCTTGACCCGGAATCCATGCCTCAGTGCTTCATCCTGCTCGCTGTCTGGAAAACGAGGCATGGACCCCGGATCAAGTCCGGGGTGACGGGGTGGTTCCCCCTCCGGCCGTGCCAGAGGGGGAGTATCACTTACAAATTAGGCGCGCGTTCCCGTCAGTGGGAAGCTGCCAAAGGCACCGGCTTTGACCGAGCCATTGATGGCATCGCCATCAACCGTGGCTGTGCCTTCAAGCGTCATTGGCATAGGCACTGTGATCGACATGGACCATGTCAGTGTGTTGCCATCGACCTTGCCGTCGGTGATTTCGATTGAGCCTTGAGCGCCGCTGTTGGTGCCGGTCCATGTGTCACCATCGACATTGACAACCATCGTCGACTTTTGATCGCCCATGGGCGATTTCAGGACGCAGTCATAAGTTCCTGCAACAGACATTCTCTTCTCCTTAATTCTCTCAAATGGCCCGTTGAAGGCCGGGGACTCAGTTGCTGCCCGCAACTTGTCCCTGTTCTACGGGAAGCCCAAGTTTTTCAAGCTGTGGACGAACAATTTTTTCATCGCCGACAACCACCCAGACAAATTGTTCGGGTTTGAGGACAGCGCGCATCGCATCGTCCAAGCCCTTTTGGGTCATGGCGCGATATTTGGACGCGGTCGTCTCGTAATAATTGTCGGACCGTTTGAACAAATCATTATTCTGCATCCCGCCCAGCACGCGGCCGGCCAGTTCAAAGCTGCCGGGGAGCTCGCGGATGCTGCCGCTGATCGTGCGTTCAAATTCTTCCTGGGTTGTGCCTTTTGGCCCCACAAAGTCTTTGAGATTGGTCATGATCGCTGCGATGGACTCGCCCGTCTTGTCCGCCTGCACCGGGGCATTGATGCTATAGGTGACGGCATCGGCCAAGCGGTTGATCCCGCCGAACGCGCCATAAGACCAGCCTTTGGTTTCCCGCAAATCCATATTGATGCGCGCCAAGAAGCTGCCGCCCAAATTCTCGTTGGACGTGATCAAAGTGTCGAGATCATCGGTGCCCTTCAATGGCAAAACAAGGCCGCCCAAGATCAGGGACTGTGGCGAGTCCGGGCGATTGACAAGGATCACCCGAGGCTGCGGCTTCGGCGCTTCGGTGAGCGCAGGCTTGGTGCCAGCAGCGCCTTCGCCTTTCCAATTGCCAAAGCGCGCCTCAAGCAAGGTCTTCACCTCTGCCAAGGGACGATCGCTGACGACGAAGATTTTCGCTTTCTCAGGCCGCACCCAAGCTTTGTGGAAAGAGACCACATCGTCGCGCGTCAGCTTGCCAACCACATCGGCATTGCCGCGACCCGACGATGGCACGCCATAAGGATGGCTGGCACCGAAAAGCACGCCCGGCATCACCCGACCTCCAAGGCCCTGTGGCTGTTTCAACTCAGACGCGATGCTCGCCAGCTGCTGGTTACGCAGGCGGCTGACTTCACTTTCGGCAAAATCGGGCTTCAGCACGATATCAGCGAACAGATTAAGCGATGGCTTCAAGTTCGCGGATAGCGCAGACAAGGTCATCGTCGTGCGGTCCATGCTGATGCCATTGCCAATTGAGGCGCCAAGCCGCTCTTGCGCCTCAGCAATTTGACGCGAAGTCATGCCTGCTGCCCCTTCATCCAGCAGGCCGACGGTCAAATTCTGCGTGCCAAGCTTCGCCCGTGGATCAGCGCTATGGCCTGCATCAAGGCTGAGGCTGATCTGCGTCCGGGGAACGGCTGTGCGCTGCGCGTATACGATCTCCACACCATTGCTGAGCTTGGTCCGCGTCACATCGGGGAAATCGAGGTCCGCAATCGGCGCAATCTCAGGCGCGGGTGGGCGCTTCACTGGGGTGATGGCCGCTGCCGGAGCTGCAGCTGCGGCCGCTCCACCCTTTGCCTCTTCATAAGGCGGGCGTTCGCCGGGCTCGACGGTCAGCGCATAGACAGGGCGCGTCAGCCATGTCGCCATCGCGGCTTTCACGTCGGCAGGCTTGACCCGCGCCATCGCTTCCATCTGCTTTTTGTAGAAATTGCTGTCGTTCCGATAAAGTGCGCCTTCCGCCAGCGCGACGGCTTTGCCAGTGAAGCCACCAACTTGCTCCAGCCCCGCAATCCGGCTTGAAACGGACCGCATCAAGGAGCGCTGCACTTCATCTTCGGTTGGGCCGTTCTTGATGAAGTCCGCAATAATCTCGTCCAGCCGCTTGGCGGCGACCGTTGGATCAACGCCGGGCCGGACATCCATGGTCACTTCAAATTGACCAAGTTGCGCAAAGGCCTGATTGCCAGCCGTCACAGCAACGGCGAGCTTCTCATCGCGAACCAGGATATTGTCGAGCCGCGAGCTGGCCAGGCCGCCAAGCACAGCCGCTGCCACATCAAGCGGCACTGAATCGGGCTTATCAATGCCGGGCACCATCCAGTTGCGATACAGCCGCGTGTTGGCGACGCGATCCTTCATCACTTCGGATTTGGCAGCGGGCAGCGTTGGGATGGGAACGTTGAGCGCTTTTTGCTGCGGCCCGCGCGGGATGGCGCCGAACAAGCGGTTCATCATGGGCTGCGCGGTCTTCACATCAATATCGCCCGCAAGCACGATCACGGCATTATTAGGGCCATAATGTTGGCGGAACCAATCGCGGACCGTCTCCATGCTCGCCGCATCCAGATCCGCCATCGAGCCAATGGTCGAATGGCCATAAGGATGGCCTGCGGGCACCATCGCGTTGATCTGCGCATATTCGACAAGACCAAAGGGCTGCGTATCGCCTTGGCGCTTTTCATTTTGGACGACCCCGCGCTGATTATCGAGCTTTTCTTGCGTCACCGCGCCGAGCAGATATCCCATCCGATCGCTTTCAAGATACAGCGTCTTTTCAAGCGCGGCCTTAGGCACGGTTTGGAAATAATTGGTGCGATCAAACCAAGTTGTGCCGTTGAAATCGGTCGCGCCCATCGCTTGCAGCGGCCCGAAGAAATCGCCGGGGGCATTTTTGGAGCCGCCGAACATCAAATGCTCAAACAAATGGGCAAAGCCGGTCTTGCCCTTGGGTTCATGCTTGGACCCGACATCATACCAAACCGACACCGCAACAATCGGCGCCTTGCGATCCGTATGCACAATCACCCGCAGGCCATTTTTCAAGGTGAAGCTTTGATGCGGAATGCTCACTTGCTTCACCAAAGTTGCAACAGGTGCTGCGGCCTGCGTCTGAGCAGCGGCGGGCGAGAGGAGAGCGGGGGCAACAAGGCTGGTGGCAGCCATCAGCAAAGTAGGCAAAAAGTGGCGCATGAACATCCCTTCCAAGCGATTTTAAGCGATCAGCCTAGCAGAGGTGGAAGGAAGTGCCACTGCCGTTCATCGAAGGGGTTTTGCGGTTGGGCTGTTCCGAGCGGTTACTTTTGGGGGAGGGGGGCAGGAAGTTACGCAACCGATCAGACGGCCATTTTTGGGATTTTCAAGATTTGCTTTCATATACTTCATGCCCAATATAGTAACGATGAACTCTGCCAACCTTTCCCCGAACCCATCGCATTCGGCAGACTCGTTCGAGCCGATTGAGCGAGTGGCAAACCGGCTGGTCGGGGCGGCATTTTCGCCGCATCGGCACGATACTTACACCGTCGCTTTGACTGTGGCTGGGGTGCAAGCGTTCAATTATCGCGGGGCGATGCGACATTCGCTGCCGGGGCAGGTGCTAATCCTCCATCCTGACGAAATACACGATGGGCATTGCCGCGATGAAGCTGGCTTCAGCTATTGGGCAGCCTATGTTCCACCGACGCATGTCCAGACAGTGCTTGGGGGCGCAGAGCTGCCGTTTATCGTCAATGGCGTCTCGACGAATCCCGCCTTGATCGCTGCAGCCATGAGCATGGTCATAGACTGCGCGGGCGTCGAGGATCCCGGTGCCTATGAAGATGCACTCTACGATCTGGCTCAAGCCATGAACGACGTGGCTGGCAAGGCGGCCCCTGTCAGGATCGCCAACCGAACAGCCGTGATGCGGGCACGCGAATTTCTCGACAGCGCAGTTGTTTTCGGCACGCGACTGGATCAACTGGAAAAGGTTGCCGACTGCGACCGTTGGCAGCTTTCGCGCGATTTCCGGGCGTTGCTTGGCACGAGTCCTTATCGTTATCTGCAGCATCGACGTGTCGATCTTGCCAAGCAGCTTTTGCGCGAAGGCGCGAAACTGGCTGAGGCTGCCCATGGCGCCGGCTTTGCCGATCAAAGCCATTTTGGTCGTACATTTCGCAAGGCCGTTGGTCTCACGCCAAACGAGTGGCTGCGCTCGGACATGTTCCGCACGATCATTCTATAGCTGCCCGCTGCCAGCGGGTAGCTTTGGCAGCATGAAACAGATGATCTTTTCAGACGAGACGGCAAAGGGTTGGATACCGCCTAGTATCGTCGCCCCCATTATCTGCATTTTCATTCTTGTTGTCAGCATGTTGCCGGGCGATCTCGGACTGGCATATCTCGGCTTTACTGAGCCGATGGGCCCCCCGCGCGGACCTTTAGGCTTTTTCCTGATGCTGGTTTCGTTCAGCGCTTTGGGGCTTGCGGTATGTGGCTGGGTTCGCTGGGTTGAAAAGAGAAGCCTCGCAAGCGCCGGACTCTGCGGCGATGGGCGGCTCAAAAAGTTCCTGACCGGACTGGCCGTTGGCATAGCGATGATGGGCGCGATCGTGACGGCGATAGCCCTTTCCGGCGGATACCGTATCGCTGATCTGGCCCCCGCCTTTGACACCCCCGCTGCGCTCGGCTGGATCGCCTTGTTGCTCGCCGGCTTTGTCGTGCAAGCGAGCGTGGAGGAGTATGTTTTTCGCG
>DLOX01000288.1:0-750 GCA_002478575.1 Sphingomonadales bacterium UBA7473
GCTTCCAAAGTTTGCGAGCGGGGAAATTCGGGGAGGTTTGGCTCTGACCGAGCCCAATGCGGGGACCGACCTTCAAGCGATCCGCACCACAGCCGTTCGCGATGGTGATGACTATGTCATCAATGGCACCAAGACATGGATTTCAAATGGCATCAATGGCAGCTGCTTTGCGCTGTTGGTGAAGACCGATCCAAAGGCTGAGCCGCGTTATAAGGGCATGAGCCTGTTCATCGCGCCAAAAGGCGAAGGGTTCACCACTGGCAAGAAGTTCAAGAAGCTAGGCTATAACAGCATCGATAGCGCAGAGCTGATTTTCGAAGACTATCGTATTCCTGCGGACAATCTGATCGGTGGCGTTGAAGGGCAAGGCTTTTTCCAAGCCACAGGCGGCCTTGAATTGGGGCGGATCAATGTTGCAGCACGAGGCGTAGGCCTGTCGGAGGGGGCGCTGCGGCTAGCGACTGAGTACGCCCAGCTGCGCGAAACCATGGGGAAGCCTATCTCAGAGCATCAAGCGATCCAATTGAAGATTGGCGAAATGGTAACGCGCGCTCGAGCTGCGCGTTTGCTGACCTTTGATGCGGCAGAAGCCTATGATCGTGGTGAGCGTTGCGACATGGAAGCCGGAATGGCCAAATATTTCGCATCCGAAGCCGCAGTCGCCAACAGTCAAGAGGCGATGCGGGTGTTCGGCGGTTACAGCTATTCCAAAGAATATGACATTGAACGGCTTTACCGCGATTCCATGCT
>DLOX01000288.1:809-25930 GCA_002478575.1 Sphingomonadales bacterium UBA7473
TCCATGCTGATGTGCATTGGTGAAGGCACCAACGAAATGCAGCGCATGATCATTTCGAAGCAATGGGTTTCGAGGAATAAGATTTGAGCCAAAGGCTGCCTCTCACCGGATACAAAGTCATCAGCGCTGAGCAATATGGCGCTGGCCCCTATGGGACATTGTTTTTGGCTCAATTAGGCGCTGATGTGATCAAGATTGAGCCACCCAAGGGCGGTGATACTGCACGCGGGGTAGGGCCGCATTTCCTGAGGGAGGGGGAGAGCCTCTATTTTCAAACCTTCAACCTCAACAAACGCTCCTTAACGTTGGATTTGAACACCGACGCCGGTCAGGATGTGTTGCACAAATTGGCGGCTTCGGCTCATGTCGTGGCCAACAACTTGCGCGGCGACATTCCTTTGAAACTCGGACTAACCTATGATGCGCTGAAAGGCGCAAATCCGGCCATCGTCTGCGCCCATGCGTCGGCCTATGGACGAGACAATGATCGGGCGCGTTGGCCGGGCTATGATTATCTGATGCAAGCCGAAGCGGGCTTTTGTGCGTTGACCGGAGAGCCTGATGGACCGCCCCAGCGCTTTGGCCTTTCAATGGTCGATTTCATGACCGGCACGCAAATGGCCGTGGGTCTGCTTGCCGCGCTCTTGGATGCCCAGCGGACCGGATTGGGCTGCGATATTGATGTCGATCTGATGTCCACCGCCGTCCACCAAATGACCTATCCAGCCATTTGGTATATGAATACAGGCGATGTGACACGACGCGTGCCTCGTTCGGCGCATCCTTCGGCAACCCCCAGCCAAATGTTCAAAGCAGCGGACGGTTGGATGTTTGTGATGGCTCAAATTCCCAAATTCTGGCCGATCTTGGCTGAGAAAATTGGTCATCCTGAACTGGCTTCCGATCTTCGCTTCAATACGCCGAAGGATCGGTTGGCAAACCGCACCACTTTGACCGAAATCCTTGACTCGATTTTCAGCACAAAACCCATGTCCCATTGGCAAAAGCTCTTGGAAGGGGCAGTCCCAGTTGCGCCCGTCTATGAGCTTGATCAGGCGCTCGATAATCCTTGGCTGGATGCCATCGGGATGAAGGACAAAGTCGATCATCCAGATATGGCTGACATGACGGTTTTGGCGAGCCCCATCAAAGTGAATGGTGAGCGCCTTCCAAGCAAAGCCGGGCCGCTGCTCGGCCAAGATAGCGATGCCATTTTGGGCGAGATTGGTTATGATCCAGATTCTATCGCCTCCCTGAGGCAATCGGGGGTCATCTAAGCCATGGGGAAGCTATCGGCCATCAAAGTCGTTGACCTGTCGGTTTTTCTGCCCGGCCCCATGATGACCATGATGATGGCGGATCAAGGCGCAGAAGTCTGGAAAATAGAAACCGCAGCGGGCGATCCTGCTCGCGATCAGGCACCTTTCGAAGCAGGCCAATCTGTTTGGTTTCGCAATCTCAATCGCGGCAAGAAGAGCATTGTGCTCGATCTGAAATCAGAGGCTGGAAAAGCCCGGCTTTGGGAAATGATCGATCAAGCGGATGTCTTTGTCGAAGGGTTCCGACCTGGTGTGATGAAGCGCCTAGGCTTTGACTATGACGCTGTTTCGGCACGCAATCCCGCGATTGTCTACTGTTCGATCTCAGCCTTTGGACAGACAGGAGCGCTCGCTCACCATCCTGCACATGATATGGCGACGCAGGCGCTGGCAGGGTTTCTGTCGGTCAATGATGGGCCAGATGGCACGCCCGTTGTGCCGGGAGCGCCTTCAGCGGATATGGCTGCCGGGCTGACTGCACTTTCAGCGACCTTGATGGCGCTGATTGGTCGCGAGCAGACTGGACGGGGCGACTATATCGACTGTGCCATGTTCGATAGCTTGCTGCCGTGGTGCGCCCACACCGCTGGGAGTGCTATTGCGGGCGGCGAAGCTCCTCGATCATCCCATCAACGATCTTTGGGTGGTGCTGCCTTCTACCAAGTCTACGAAACCTCAGATGGCCGACATGTCGTGCTGGGCGGGCGAGAGATTAAGTTTGCCCAGAACTTGCTTGAGGCATTGGGTCGAATTGATCTGCTTAAAATTGCAGAACAGGCTGCGGGAGAACAAGGCGAGCTGATCGCATTCCTTAGAACGACGTTCCTTACAAAATCGCGCGATGAATGGGTGGCATGGTTCGCTGACAAGGATGTAGCCTTTGCTCCGGTGCTCAACTTCAGGGAAGCGCTAGACGAGCCTCACATTTTCGAACGTGGCCTTTGGATTGAGCATGAGTGCGCGCATCAAATCGCCCCTGCCATCCGCTTTGCCTCAGAGACTTGGCAGCCCGCCAACGCGCCGGAGCTCAATGCCGATGGGTGAGGCCTTACCCATCGACCTCAATATGCATCGAATAGGCGAACCGATCCCCGGGGTGATGGTTGGCGGAAATCTCGAGGATATTCCCGTCGGAATCTTTGTAACAGCGCAAGATCAACAGGCAGGGCGAACGCTTGGCCAGGCCGAGCTTGCGTGCGACGTCACTGCTAGCGGCTACCGCTTGAATATCCTGAGTCACATGGGCCACACGAACCCCCGCAATGCGTTCCAATTGCTTGAAGATCGTGTCTTCATCCTGCGTGATATGCTTGGCAGCCTCTTCAAGGCTTTCGTGAACATAGGCATCGGTTGTCGCGATCGGTTGGCTGGAACCGGGGCTGGTCCGCAAGCCACTGAAACGCGTCCATTTGCCGCCCGCCAGGATGCCCAATTGCTCGGCAATTTCCTTAGGCAAAGGGGCAATGCCCAATCGTTCAAACTGGGCCTGAGTATTGCGCGCATATTGCTGAATTTCCGCAACGTTGGAAAGCGGCTGATGAAGGGCACCGCCTCGCGCTACGGCGGGCTGAATGATCGTACCGGACCCACGCTTGCGAGCGATCAGCCCTTCGGCTTGCAGCGCCCTCAGCGCTTCTCGAACCGTGTAGCGCGAAACGCTGAATCGTTTGCACAAATCGCTTTCAGTCGGGAAAGTCTCTTCGGAATAGTCGCCGCGCACGATTTCTGTCCGCAGCTCGTCCGCCATTTCGCGGTAACGTGGTTTCGCCGCCAACTCAGCCCTCCTGTTCGTAGCGGTCATCCCGCATGACCTCTTATAGCCTGACAGAGCAACTAGCCAAGCATCTGCAAAGGCCCGTGGATCAGAACACCCGCGAGCGCGCGCGACTGCATCTCTTGGATTGGTTGGCCTGTGTGGCGGGGGCAAGGAATTCTGAACTTGTTCAGAAGTTTCGAACGTCGGACATGTCGGACATGTCGCCCCATTTGGCGGCCATGGCGGGAAACATCTTGGAGATGGATGACATTCATCGAACCTCCATCTTGCACCCCGGGCCAGTTGTTTGGGGGGCGTTGATGGTTGGGCAGCCCAACGACATGGATGATGTGTTGGACGCCGCTGTGCGGGGCTATGAGGCGATGATCGCCATCGGCTCCACTTTCGATGCGCATCACTATGCCCATTATCATAACACGTCGACGGCGGGAGGCTTTGGCGCTGCGGCGGCCGTTGCAGATCTCTACGGATGCGATGAGGGTCAGCTTGTATCTGCGTTGGGGCTTGCTGGATCAGTAACGGGCGGCCTTTGGCAAATGCGTCATGAGGCCAATGACGCGAAACAATGGCATATTGAACGCGCTATGGTGAATGGCGGCAGCGCAGGCCTCTATGCTGCACAAGGGATCATAGGTCCGCGCTTCGTTTTGGAAGGGCCTCAGGGCCTTTATGCGGCGACCTGCAGAAAGCCCAAACCCATGGCCTTTCCTAATCAATGGCGCATCTGGGATGTGAGCTTTAAGCCTTGGGGAGCATGTCGCCATGCTCATCCGGTGATTGATGCAGCGCTGGAGCTGAAGGGCAAGCTCGGCAAGCTTACCGGTCCAATCACACTTGAGACATATGGTGATGCCATTCGCTTTTGTGACCGGCCTTCACCTGAGACGGTCCATGAAGCCAAATTCTCGCTGCAACATGCGGTCGCGGTCGTGGCGGAGCGTGGCGAGCCGATGTTGGCCGATTTTGAGATGGATTCAGTGAAAGCACTCAAAATGGCGCGAGGCCGAGTGAGTGTCGTCGAATCCAAAGCCATCACTAAGCGCTATCCCGATCATTATGGTGCTAGGGTGACCTGTGGTGGTGAGGCGGTCGAGCTAATCGACACAAGAGGGGACCCGGAACGGCCGCTTTCAACCGAAGGCGTGATTGAAAAGGCTCATGCGTTGATGGCCTGGGGCGGACTATCGAAGAAGCAAGCCGGAAAAGCTGTCCTTCACGCTTTGGAAGGCGACGATCCAGTCAAGATTGCGCGGATGCTTGGGAAATGGTTGGCATGAGCGCCACGTCTGTCCTGCTCGACTTCGCCGCGGCACCGCACCAACTGCCAACTGCGGTCAAGGCGGATGCCATTCGCCTGCTGGGTGACACTTTGGCGGTCGGAGCTGCTGGATCGACCGCGCCCGGTGCATCCGGTGTGCTCGCGACCGCACAAGCCATGGGGCACGGGAGCGATGCTCGTTTGCTTGGGCACGCAGGACGACTGCCAGCGGGGTCAGCAGCCTTCGTAAACGCTTTTCAAATCCACTGCCTTGAATGGGATGCTGTCCACGAAGCCGCAGTGGTCCACGCGCTTTCAGTCGTTACCGCAGCACTTCACGCAGCCGTTGATCGACGAGGCGGTTGTGACGAGGATGAAGCGCTGGCCGCTTTGGCCGTAGGCGTTGATGTCGCAAGCGGGTTGGGACTATCCGCAGACTCGCCGCTTGGCTTTTTTCGCCCGGCGATAGCCGGATTGTTCGGTGCCGCTTTGGCTGTCGCACGGATCGAAGGATTGTCTCGCGATCAATTCGCTGACGTCCTCGGCCTTGCCCACAGTCATGCGGCGGGAACAATGCAAGCGCATGTAGAAGGCTCCATCGCTTTGCCGCTTCAGATTGCCAACGCTGCGCGGACCGCCATTCAAGTGGTTGATCTCGTCAAGAATGGTTTGACCGGGCCGCACGATGCGCTGGAAGGGCCTTACGGCTATTTCAAGCTGTTCGATCATGGGCAATTGTCTCGCTACACCAATGATATTGGGAAGATCTGGCGGATCAGTGAAGTCTGCACAAAACCCTTTCCCTCAGGCCGCGCCAGCCATGCAGTGTTGGCGGCTTTGGCGGATATCACACAGAGTGGCCGGACGATTAGTGGCCTCACGGCTCATGTCCCGCCTTTGGTCGCTCGATTGGTGGGACGGCCGCTGAAGGCTGATATGACGCCTGCCTATGCGCGACTTTGCTTGCCCTTGCTCAGTGCGCTTATGGTTCGTGATGGGCGAATTGATCCAAGAACTTTCCCCGGGGAAAGTTTTTCTGATCCTCAAATTCAGGCACTTGCGGCGCTCATTGCCGTGGAGGTCGACGATAATCCCGATCTCAATGCCCTGTCCCCACAAAGGTTGGTGGTGCGATATGCCGATGGGAGCACCGAGGACATCGACATAGCTCACACTCTGGGCAGCCCGTTCGCGGCAATGACCCCCGCTCAATCCGCTCAAAAATATGACCTTTGTCGCCTCCTTGCGCCCGATGCAGACCCCAAGATTTTCGATGATCCTTTTGCTTATTTCACGGAGCCCCAATGAGTTTCCCGAGCTATTTTGAAGCGCTGGATGCCAAGCAGATATTGGCCGACTATCCGATCGGAGAGGCATTCACAGCCCGCTACGCGAAAATGAGCCGGGATGAGCTTTACGCCATCCAAAACGCACAATTTCTCAAGCTGATGGTGCGCGGTTGGGAAGTGCCATTCTATCAGCGCTTGTGGTCCGGAAAAGGGATACAACCGGGCGACATCCAAGGGTTGCACGATATCACCAAGCTGCCTGTCTATGACAAATCGGATCTGATGGCCTCCATCGCGGACTATCCGCCTTATGGCGACTTTGCCGGACTTGGCGGCGCTGATCGTCCACCGGCAATCCTTCACACCACATCAGGCACCACGGGCCGCCCACAGACTTTGCTCTTTGGTCCAAAGGGGCGTGAAGTGGGTAACCTTCTGGTCGGGCGCATGTACCGCTGGATGGGCTTGCAGCCGGAGGACGTCATCCAATCGGTCTATGGTCATGGGATGATCAACGGCGGGCATTATATCCGCGAGGCAGTGACCCACTTCACCAATTCGATCTTCCTTTCGGCAGGAACCGGAATCGAGACGCGGTCGATCAGTCAGGTCAATCTCCTTGCTGATTTCGGCGTGACGGTCATGGTCGGTTTTGTGGACTATATCCGCAAGCTTGCCGAGGTGGCAGAGGCCGAAAAGCTGTTTGATCGCATCAAGCTGAAAATGATCATTGGCCATTTGGGAACCGAAGATCGGGCGTCCACCGAAGCTGCGTGGCACGGAGCAAGGGCCTATGATTGGTACGGCGTGGGCGATACCGGAACCATCGCAGGCGAGGGGCCGGAGCGCGATGGCCTTTATGTTTGGGAAGATGCTCAGTTTCTCGAGCTGCTGGATGTGGATCATGGCACGCCCGTTGGCCAAGGCGAAACCGGGGATATGGTCGTCACTTGTCTCTATAAGGATGATGTGGCGCCCTGCATCCGCTTCAATACACATGACATCACGCAAGAGATGGATGGTCGCGGGGAAATTGCGTTTAAGCGGATCACAGGATTCAAGGGCCGCAGCGACAATATGGTCAAACTGCGTGGTATCAATCTCTTCCCCCACGCCATTGCCGCCCTGATCGAGAATAGAAGTGATCTGACAGGCGAATATATTTGCACTGTGACTCGCGATGACGTGACACAACGTGACGATATGATGGTGACGTTGGAAAGCCGAGGAGGCACAAGTGTTGATCAGTTGGCAGGCCTGTTACGGCAGGGGCTAGGCGTGGAGGTTGGGGTTTCGCTGTGCGCGCCCGGCGAAACGGCAAGCTTGACGCAGATAGATGTCAGACAGAAACCGATAAGATTGATCGATAAACGCGGAGTTTAAGGAGAAAGACCATGCGCATCGTAGTGATTTTCAAATTGAAAGAAGGCGTTGATCCTGCGGCCTATGAAGCATGGGCACGCGGCACCGATATTCCCGGGGTGAATGCGCTTTCCTCCGTTCGTAACTTCACGGTGCACAAAACGACGGGCTTGTTCGGATCGGATGCGGCAGCACCTTATGACTATGTCGAAATCATCGACATTCATGGCGTGGATCCGTTTGTCGCTGAAATCTCTACCGAAGAGTTTCAAAAAGTGGCAGCAGCCTTTGGTGAGTTCGCCGACAATCCTCAGTTCATGATGACGGAAGATCTTTGATGTCGCGCTTTGTAGGGAAGACAATTGTCGTCACGGGCTCGGGCAAGCAAAAGGGCCTAGGGCAGGGGATTTTGCAACGGTTTGCAGATGAAGGTGCGAACTGTGTGGTTTCAGACCTTGCCATCGATGCCGAGGCTGAAGCCGTTGCGGAGGAACTGCGGGGGCGCGGCGCGAAGGTCGCTACAATCGCCTGTGATGTCTCTGATGCTGCCCAATGCGCGGCGCTGGTAGATCAATCGGTCGCAGCCTTTGGCGCAGTTGATGTCTTCGTCAACAATGCGGGCATCGGTTTCATGATGAAGCCGATGCTGGAGGTTGATCCTAAAGATTGGGCGACGGTGATTGCGGTCAACCTTTCCGGGGCCTTCTACTGCACGCAAGCCGCTGCCAAGGCAATGATCGCTGGCGGCAAGGGCGGACGCATCATCAACATTGCCAGCCAAGCGGCCAAGACGGGATTTCCGCATCTGCCTGCTTATGTCAGCTCAAAACATGGCATGATCGGGCTCACGCGGGCAACAGCGTTGGAATTGGGTGGTCACGGCATAACGGTCAACGCCGTCTGCCCTAACCATGTGACCACAGGCCTTGGTGCGCAGCAGAATGAATATTTCTCCAAGTTGCTGGGCTTCGAAACGGTTGAAGCTTATTTGGCCAACATGTCCGCGAAAAATCCCATGGGGCGGCCTGGACTGCCTTCGGACACAGCTGCGGCTTGTGCTTGGCTCGCGAGTGACGATGCTTTCTACGTCACGGGTGAAGCCATTAACGTCAGCGGCGGGGAAGAGATGCATTGATGCGTGAAGAACGGATCGACTGGCCCAATGGCGCGAAGATGGCGCTTTCGATTGTGGTCAATGTGGAAGAAGGAAGCGAACAAAGCATCGCGCGTGGAGATCGCGGGATGGAGCCCGTCGATGAGCTCGGCATTTTCATCAAGGCGCCGATCCGCAACTATTCGAATGAATCCAACTATCTCTATGGCATCAAAGCCGGTGCACCGCGTGTTGTGAAATTGCTCAAGCAATTTGACATCATGGCGAGCTGGACAGTCGCTGCACTGAGCTTAGAAAATCACCCTGAGATTGCTGAAGCCATTGTTGATCTGGGCCATGAACCCGTCAGCCATGGGTGGCGCTGGATTCATCAGTTCAAGTTTACAGAAGATCAGGAGCGTGAGTTTATCCAGAAGGCCATCGCCTCCATTGAAAAGACCTGCGGCGTGCGGCCCTTTGGTTGGCTGTCTCGCTATATGCTGACAGACAATACCCGGCGCCTTTTGAATGAAGAGGGCTTCACCTATCATATGGACGATTATTCGGGTGATGTGCCCTTCTGGGATCGAGACACGGTGCCCGAAAAGCCGATGGTCATCGTCCCCTATCAACTCGACAATAATGATATGAAGATGTGGACCGACCCCGCGATGACGCCGGAACAATGGTTAGCCTACGCCAAGCGCAATTTCGATCAGGTCTACCGCGAAGGCACTGAGGGCAATCCGAAGATGATGTCGCTGGGGCTTCATCTGCGCATCATCGGCAGGCCGGGGCGCATTTGGGCGCTGGAGGAGTTCTTCCGCCATGTACGTGCCCATAACGATGTCTGGGTAACAAGCCGCAAAGCCATTGCTGATCATTTTGCTGGGCTTCCGGCATGACCGTACGATTGGAGCGGGAAGGGGCGGTTGCCCATCTGATCATTGATCGCCCAGATAAGCGCAATGCGTTCAATCAATCAATGTGGCTGGCTCTGCCGAGACTGGTGGAGGAAGCAGACGCAGATGAGACCCTAAAGCTAATATTGCTCCGATCATCGACGCCCGGGATGTTTTGTGCCGGCGCAGATATTGGTGAACTGTTGGCGCAGAAGGACAACGCGGATTGGAGGTCTGCCAATCAAGCCGCCATCAACGATGCGCAATATGTTCTTACTCGTGCTTCGAAGCCCACGATCGCATTTGTCGACGGAGATTGTATCGGCGGCGGGTGTGGCCTTGCCTTGGCTTGCGATATTCGCGTTGCGACGCCGCGATCTCGCTTTGGGATTACGCCAGCCAAACTGGGGTTGGTCTACCCCCTGCACGACACCAAGCTCCTGGTCGATCTGGTTGGCCCGGGCCAGGCAAAGCGGATGCTATTCACTGGCATGCTGCTGTCTGCAGATGAAGCCGCAAAGATCGGCCTCATCGAAGAAATAGCAGATGATTCAACGACGCTCATCGAATCGCTCACCAACGCATCAAGCCACAGCGCACGAGGCGTAAAGGGCTTCATCCGGAGAATATTGGATGGTCAAGTAGCCGATGATGTGGACACATTGGACGCCTTTGCGGAAGCTTTCACCTTGCCTGACTTCCTCGAAGGTACAACGGCTTTCGTTGAAAAGCGGAAGCCGCAATTTCGTTAGGTCCGTTCAGCGCCACGTCACGCATCAAAAGGGATGGAAGCCGAAGCGAATCTCGCCTATGCGAGCGCATCATGAAAAAAAGGCCTGTGATGATCTCTCGATTTATTCTGCTGAGTAGCTGTGTTGCGTTGTCGGCTTGTGCTGGGTCTAGTCAGTTAGGAAAGGCACCAAAAAACGCAGTTGGGGCGCCGTCCAATGTGACGGTAGCGGAAAGCGGCCAATTGCCTCCTCCTGAGCGGATGGATTTGTTCGAGATGAACCGCGCTTATCTTATTGGTCCGTTTGACAAGCTGATCATTGACGTTTTCGGCATCGAAGAGTTGAGCAAGAAGGAAGTTCAGACCGATGCGGGTGGTCGTATCTCATTCCCGCTAGCTGGAATCATTGAAGCCGTTGGAAAAACGCCTGCTGAAGTCGAAGACGTGATCGAAGAGCGGCTGCGCGGCCGTTTCGTTCGCGATCCTCAAGTCACAGTGAACCTTAAGGAAACTGTCAGCCAAGTGATCACCGTTGATGGACAAGTGAAGGAGCCTGGCCTTTACCCCGTGATTGGAAAAATGACATTGATGCGTGCCGTTGCGACTGCGCAAGGTGCCGCAGAATTTGCAAAGCTGGACGATGTTGTGATTTTCCGAACAGTGAAAGGCCAAAAAATGGCGGCCCTTTTCGATCTCAAAGCCATTCGGCGTGGCGCTTATGATGATCCTGAAGTGTTCGCGAATGATGTCGTCGTTGTCGGTGACTCGAATGCGCGTCGATTGTTCAAGGATGCCCTCCAAGTCTTGCCCTTGCTGACGACACCCATCGTCGTTGCTTTGCAGAACTGAGGTTTCTAGCCCTTCGTGATTGCGACGTCTTTAATTGTCGCTTCCAATCCAGTCTGTCCTTTGCCGCCCGAAGCAATCAGATAAAGGCCCTGCACGGGGCATGAAGACTGCACTTCGAACGTCGCTTGCTTGAGCATATTTATGCTATCAAGCGTCCAAATCAGTGGGGCATCAGACGAGGAGAGGCACCGAAATTCCCAGCGGAGGAAGCCGCCGTCCCCTCGGTCAAGGTTGGAAAGCTGCGCAGAGAAGCGATATGAACCCGGCCGCAAGTAGAGCAATTTGCTTGCGACTGAGCCAGTCGTTGACGAGTTGGCAAAGACGGCGAGTTCAGTCTTCTCGTCCGAAGTCTTGCCCGAAAAGCTGCTTCCAGCGTTTGGATCATCTACCACTTGCCAGCCAAAGAGTCCGTAGCGCCCGTCGCGATCCGCTGCGTCGAAGGATGAGTTAGCGAGGCGTGAGGTAGTTGCATTTGGCAAAGTTAGGAAGATTTGGCGCGCCTCTCCAAAGTATCGCTCTGAAACAAGTCTTGAGATAAGGCCGAGTTTCTGGGCTTGAGAAGCATCCTTGTCCGTCAGCCCTCCCGATTTGATGACGAGTTCTGTGAGGGCTGGCAGGTTTTGACTATTGGCATTGGCATGGCCAAGAAAAGCGGCGGCCCAGCCATTGTTGGCGCGAATATAAGGCTTCAGGGCTTCGCGAATGCTTGCGTCTTCGATGGCGCTTGTTAGCGTAGGGAAGAGCAGCAGCTGACTGTCTGGCCTCATGCGCAGTGCAAGATCATAATGGACAAGGGCCTGCTTGATATCGTTTTTCTGAACAGACGATTCGATCAACCATAGCTGCGAACCAAATTCGCGTTTTGATTGGCTTTGGGATGCAAGAATGAGCTGTTCTGCTTTTTTGGTCTCGCCCTTTGCGTCGGCATAATAGCCAAGAACACGTAAAGCGGTGGGGTTCAAAGGTTGCTCGCGAATGGAGGCTATAGCCAATAATTCCGCAGATCTTTTTGGGTTGCCAGCATCCTCCAAGAATATCTGGTCTGCGCGGGTTGCGAGCGCCGTGCTTTCATTCCCAAGAATGCTTAGGGCAACCTCTGGATTGTTGAGACGCGTAACGCCGGTAACCGCGAGCCCAAAAGCAAGGCCTGAAACCACCAACCCTAATGTCATGGTCGTTGCAATTCGAACGATGCCAATCTGCTCCATTACCGCGACAATTGCATTCTTCTTATGAACTTTGGGCATCGTCACACTCCCTGACTAGCGTGAGGAACTGACTGGGAGTTTGAGTTGGCAGACACGAGCCACAGAATAAAAACTGCAAAAACACACATCATTATTGGCGTACGCAAGGGATAGTCACCGACGCTTGCCAGAGCGATCAGGACTATCGCGATGCTCGCCGCGCGGGCCAGCTTCGTCGAACGGCGTTTGGCATCCAATTTGAACCATATGAGAAATGTGCGGCGTAGAAACTGCAGGCACGAAACCGCCAAAAGCAGCAAGCCTGGCAAGCCAAATGTAACCGCAATCTCTGCCCAATCATTGTGCGCGCGGTTTTGATAGGTTGAATCGATGAACTTGGCGGGTTCGAGGACTTTGTAAACATCGGCATAGGAGCCCGACCCAGAGCCCAAAGGAAAATATTTCCAAAACAATTCGATTGAAATCACGAGAAAGTCGCTTCTGCTTTCTCCCCCCAAATCGGGCGCAAATAGTCGATCAATCGCCTCAGCCCGCGACAAGAAAAATGTTAGAAAGCCAAGACCGACCACAATAGCTGCTACAAACCACTGCCTAAACTGAACATTTTTCACAGTGGAGTTGGCGCTCTTGCTAGTGCTCGGCTTGGGCTTTTGATACAAAAGAGCCGCACCGGCCAAACCAACGATAGATCCAAGAAGGCCCGAACGCGATCCTGTAATCAGAATCAAGGGCACCAGCACAATCGCAATCGAAAAGGCGACCATTTGTCGCACCTTCTGAGTGTCATCTTTATCGTGCTGGGCTGACGCAAACACAATAAGCATAGGAAAAAGGCAAGCCAACAAGGTTGCCGCATGGTTTCTATTCGAGAAGAAGCCAACGGCAGAGCCATTGTTGGTCACCTCGTAGAGGTAGAGCGGGCTCTGCGGGTCACCAATGACTTGAAGCAGTCCAAGCAACGCCGACAGGCTTCCAAGTCCGATCAACAGTGGAAGCAACCGATTGAGATCATCGCGCGAGAGTTGGATTCCCAAGAGCAAGACGGCCAGCGGCGCAAAAAGCGAAAGGAGCGCGTGCCAGCCATTCATTGGCGTAAGAGTGAGTGGCCGCCAAACATCCTTAAGACCGACCAAATTATCGATGGCTTGTAGTTCGGCACGACCATTCAAGCTGCTCCAGACAGCATTTGGCAGGGGCACCAAGTGTAGGGACGCAAGAAGGAAGATCGCAGCGAAGCCGAAGAACAGCCCGCGATATTGAAGGCAGTGCTCCTTCTTCAAAGTCAATAATGCAATGGCGCAAGCCAACACGGACAGCGGTCGTAGGATGATCAAGGACTGAACTTCAATCCGCGACGCGCCGCCGGTCAGAAACACGACACATAAAAATGCGCCAAGAATCCAAAACTGAGCCGATGGCTTTGCCGAGCTGTTGCTTTTCCGCGACAAGTTCAATCCAATTGAGGTTATTGTGATGTGCGATCCCGAGCCGCCGATCTATTTGGACTGTCTGGGTTTTGCAAGGCGTGATGAGCATCGTTGGGAGAGATATGGACATTCAAAAAGCCAACAAAATGGCTAGAACTGTTCGTGGCTTTCGGGTAGCGGCGAACGTCGCTGTGGGTTTTGCGGTGTAGTTAACGGATGCTCCGGCTGAAGTGATTGCCGCGGTGTTGAACCCGCAAATAAGGAATGAAATGCTTCAAACTACCTCCCCCGGATCAATGTCCATGCAGGCAGGCCCCTCGTCAGGGGACATGATGAACGAAGATCAGGCCAACCTCGCGCCACCGATCCTGCTCCAATATTGGCAGGTTGTACTGCGTTGGAAATGGGTGATCGTTGGGATTGTTGTTGCCGCTTTGGCGGTCGGGTTGATCGCAACGCTTTTGGCGACGCCAAAATATACGGCCACCGCACGCATTGAAATTAGCCGTGATCAGAAAAAGGTCACAAATGTCGAGGGCTTGGAAGCCCAAGATGCAGGTCGCGACCTCGAATTTTATCAAACCCAATATTCTTTGTTGCAAGCACGTTCATTGGCCGAACGCGTGGTTCGGCAATTGCGCCTTAGTTCAAGCGATGCATTTTTTGACGCGCATGGCGTAGATCCTGATGACAAAGTGTTGTTTGCCAGCAACTCGAGCACCTCAACCACTGCCGGCGACCGGCAGAAAAGAGAGAAACTTGCCGTAAAGCTGCTCATGGAGAATGCATCTATTTCGCCGATCCGCGGCTCGGCGCTGGTGGACATTCAATATACAAGTGCGTCTGCCTCGCTATCCGCTCAAATTGCCAACACATGGACCGAGCAGTTCGTCCTCCAAAGCATGGACCGTCGTTTCGCGTCTACTGCAGACGCCCGTAAGTTTCTCGAGGGGCGCCTAGCTGACCTCCGAACCCGCCTCGAAACCTCTGAGCGCGATCTGGTCAATTATGCCGAGAATAAGGGCATTGTTGCATTGGGCAAGACCAAGAGCACTGACGGTAGAACCGAAGTTGAGCGAACGCTGGTTTCTAGTGACCTGGAAGCGCTAAATGCTGCCTTGGCCGTAGCGACAGCAGAACGAATAGCGGCTGAAAGTAAAGCTGCGCGTCGAAGTGGTGGCGCAAACAGTGAAGCGCTCAATAATCTTGCGATTGGCCAGCTTAGGCAGAAGCGCGCCGAAGTTTCAGCCGAATATGCAAAGCTGATGGTTCAATTTGAACCTGGTTATCCCGCCGCCCAAGCGCTGGCGGAGCAAATGAAGGCGCTTGATATCAGCATCGCTCGCGAAGAGGCGCGCGTTCTCAGCAGCCGCTCGTCGGAATTCCGGGAAGCTGCGCAACGTGAGTCGGATTTGAAACGGCAAGTTGAAGAGTTGAAGGATCGGATGAACCGCCAACAACGGGATAGCATCCAATATAACATCTATCAGCGCGAAGCCGACACGAACCGAGAGCTGTATGATGGGTTGCTCCAACGCTACAAAGAAATCGGCGTCGCTGGCGTAGGATCCAACAATATTGCGATTGTTGACTTGGCAAAGACGCCTGAGAAACCGTCGTCGCCGAATTTGCCAATCAACTTGGCGCTGGCACTTCTGGCTGGGCTGGGTCTGGCAGCGGTTGCTACATTCGCTTTGGATCAAGTCGACGAGGGGCTGCGTGATCCGACCCAGGTAAACCGCTTGCTTCAAGTTCCCCTGTTGGGAAGTGTTCCAGAAGTAGAAGAGGGCGACGCGTTCGAGCTGCTGAAGGATCCAAAGTCAGCGCTGGCTGAGGCCTATTTGAGTATCAGGTCAAACCTTGCTTTCTCAACTGACCATGGAGTGCCCAGAGCGTTGATGGTCACCAGCACGCGGCCAGCAGAAGGCAAAAGTACGTCGAGTTTTGCGCTCGCAACGGTTCTGGGGCGCACCGGCAAAAATGTATTGTTGATCGACGCGGACATGCGTTCGCCCTCGATGCATTTGTTCGCCAATAAGCCCAACGCAATGGGGCTTAGCAATTTCCTGGCTGGCGAAAATGACTGGAAGCAGCTGATCACTGACATTGGCATGAAAGGGCTTCAATTGATGCCTGCTGGACCAATGCCTCCGAGCGCGGCAGAGCTGCTCAGCAGCGACCGAATGTTGCTACTCGTCAAGCAATTGCTTGAACATTTTGATCATATCGTCATCGATTCGCCGCCCATTCTTGGCTTGGCTGATGCGCCTTTGCTTGCACGTGCAGTTGAAGGTTGTGTGTTCGTTGCGGAAGCTGAAGGCGTAGCCGTCCGGGGGATCAGAGCTTCTCTTGGCCGTCTGCAGTCCGTCCACGCCCATGTGTTCGGCGTGATCCTGACCAAGCTTCGTTCGAAGCAGGCTGGCTACGGATATGGCTATGGATATGGCTATGGCTATGGTTCGGATAAGGCTGAGGCTGCATCCTAACCCAGTCGAGTGGCATTCAGCATCAAGCTTAGGGGCAACAATCAATGTCAAACTATCTGCAACATGGGCGAATAGTTGGCGGCGTTGTGGCCACTCCGGATATTGGCCTGTCCTTAAAAGACTATCATGGTCGGCTAGGCTTGAACCTGATTTCTGATGCACCCGTTGGGGTAGAGCTTGCGGCAGCGTGGGGCCTGCCTGATCTTGCGTCGAGGCGGATGGCGACGCTTCAGCCGCAAAGCAGTGTGGAGTGCTTCTTGCGTCTGATCGAGCAAGACCTCCCTGTCGATTTCAAGCCGACGACAACATATGGCTGGGGCTCCTATGAGATCACGGTTCAAGACGTAATGAACTGGCCGTCGAAGCTCGATGGCAGCGGGTTTCGTATCATTGGAGAGCCCAAAGAAATCCCATCCATGCCCTACTTCATTGCTATGCAGATGTTGGGGCGGGGAGAAGAGATGATCTATCTCAACGAAACTCTGATGAACACGCCCAGCACTGATCTGCCGCCGGCTTCCTCTCCGGTTGACCATATGTTCATTGTGATTCTGGCCACGCCTGATCGTGAGAAGACAGTCAATTGGTATGCTGAGAAGCTGAAGCTCGATGAGTCCGATACGTTTGTGATCGAATATACGATGATCAATCAGGCCTTCGGTATGCCTGCGGGAACGACTTCGGCTTTGACGATGGTGCAAAAGGGGCGGCTTCCGATCGTTGAGGTCGACGACTATCCATCTCAGGCTGAGTTTAGGCAGGCTCCAGAGGGCGGACTTCCGCCGGGCAATTCGCTCGTCTCATTGGCCGTCAATTCACTTGACGAGATTGACCTTCCCTTCATTGCTCCACCCAAAATTCTGGACGGTCCTGTCTATGGAGGACGCCGCTCGGCGACGGTCATTGGAACTGCCGGGGAATATCTGGAGTTGATCGAAATCGGCTGACGCCTTGTCGATCAGGCTGGCGCAGTGCGCTGGCGCCGCCTATGCCAGTCTCGAATTAGGGGTGAGTATGGCAATATCTGATCTGAGTTCAGGCCTTGTGGAATTTGTGAAACGTCGAAAGAAGACGTCGATCATATTGGCACTCGCCGCGGCGCTTATCCTTTTCTTCATCCTGAAGCCGTCCACGCCCACCTATGAATATGTGAGCGAAGTCGTCGGGAAGGGCGAAGTTGTTAGCAAGGTAACAGCCAGCGGCAAGTTGCGGGCGCTGAACACGATCAAGGTTGGGGCTGAGGTGTCTGGCCAAATCACCAATGTCTATGTCGATTTTAATTCGCCCGTCAGAGCAGGCCAAGTCTTGGCCGAAATTGATCCGACGCGGTTCAGGGCGCGGGTCCAGCAAGTGCAGGCACAGGTGAGCTTGGCGCAAGCAGCGCTTCTTCAGGCAGAAGCCAATGCCACGCGCGCTTCTACTGATCTAACGATCCAGCAACGGGAGTTTGGCCGACGGCAGAATTTGGAAGCTGGCGGCTTCGTGTCGAAAGCCGGGCTTGATGGAGCAGCGAGCAGTTTGGCTGCGGCGCGAGCGGCAGTGAAGACAACAAATGCCCAAATCGCGAGTGCTCGTGCCCAGATTTCTCAGGCCACAGCTGAAATGGCTTCCGCGCAGCTCGATCTTCGGAGGACGAAGATCATCGCCCCTTCCGGCGGCGTAATCATCAACAAGCTCGTTGAACCCGGCACCACAGTTGCTGCCAGCTTCCAAACGCCAAATCTGTTCGAAATCGCGGCAGATACAACGCAGATGCAAGTCGAAGCGTCAGTTGATGAGGCGGACATTGGTCAGATCAAAACTGATCAAGAAGTCCGCTTCACAGTTGACGCCTATCCGGATCAGGCCTTCAAGGCCTCTGTTCGCCAAATTCGGAAAGCCGCGACCGAAACACAGAATGTTGTGACCTACCTTGTCATCCTTGATGTTCCAAATCTCGATGGAAAACTGTTGCCGGGGATGACTGCAAATGTGGAAATTGTAACGGGTGAGAAAGCCAATGTGTTGCGCGTTCCAACCGCGGCACTTCGTTTTCGTCCTCGCAAAGCTGACCGGGAAGAGGATGATAAGGTCCCAAATCCTAAGCAAGTCACGGTCTATGTTGTTGGCACAGATCCCTATCGCCCTCAACGCCGTGTGATCGAAACAGGACTGATTGGTGAAGATCATGCAGAGATTACCAAGGGTGTAAAGGCGGGCGAGAAGGTCGTGCTGCGTGCCAAATCGACGGTTGTTCCAGACGGGATTGAGCCTGACAATGATGAAGGGGAGGGCGGTGGCCACCCCACTACTTGAGGCGAAAGCGCTTCATAAAACCTTTGAACTGGGCGGTGAGACGGTTCGCGCCGTCAACGGGGTATCACTCACGATCAATCGTGGAGAGTTTGTCGCGATCATGGGTGCAAGCGGATCGGGCAAATCGACATTTATGAATATGATTGGCTGTCTAGATGTGCCGACATCCGGGCAGCTTATCCTTGATGGCAGTGACACTGGCACCCTTGACAATGATGCGCTGGCTTCGATCCGAAATCACAAAATTGGCTTTGTTTTTCAGCAGTTCAATTTGCTTAATCGAACGACTGCGGTTGATAATGTGGCTGTGCCGCTGATCTATGCGGGTGTCGGCTCAGTGGAGCGACGCGAACGAGCAAAAGCAAAGCTGGTCGAGCTTGGATTGGGAGAGCGGCTTGATCATACGCCCGCAAAACTATCAGGCGGGCAACAGCAACGCGTCGCCATCGCACGGGCTTTGGTCACCGAACCCCTGATGGTGCTGGCCGATGAACCCACTGGCGCATTGGATACTCATACGTCCGAAGAAATTATGGCGATCTTTCAGCGCTTGAATGATCAAGGGATCACGGTGGTGCTAGTGACGCATGAGCCTGACATCGCCAATCATGCCAATCGCCGGATTGTCTTTCGAGATGGCCAAGTGATTGATGATGCCCCGGTTAAAAAGACACATGGCGGAGGCGCTGGATGAACAACATCTCTGCCGTCATCGCAAGTTGGGCGGTCAATGTTTCGATCGCGATGGTTGCCCTGCGGACCAATTTGATGCGGTCAATCCTGACGACTCTAGGCGTTATGATTGGTGTTTTGTCAGTGGTTCTGGCCGTCGCAGTGGGGTCAGGCGCTCAAGTGTCGGTGATGGAATCGATCAATTCTCTTGGATCGAACATGGCGCTCATTTTTCCCCAACCTGATAGCGAAGGAGGGCGGAATACCGATACCCGCGGCCGCCTTACCCAGCGCGATGCGGATGCGCTCGAAAAGCAATTGTCTGGCGTCACAGCAACTGCGCCTCAGCTCAGGGCAACAATCCAATTGGTGGCGCAGGGTCGTAACACGTCTACCAGCGCCATTGGCATTACGCCGGGATATGGAATTGTCTCCAACATCACAGCAGAGCAGGGGCGCTTCATCACGGAGTCGGACGTTCAAACTGGTGCCCGCATCATCATCCTTGGGCCGACGGTCGCCACCCGGCTGTTCGGTGACTTTGATGCGGTCGGCCAATCTGTGCGTGTGAATCGTATTCCCTTCACTGTGGCAGGTGTCCTTGAATCGAAGGGATCAAGTTTTGGCAATGACAATGATGATGTTGCTTTGATTCCGATTTCGACGTTGCGCCAGCGCCTGTCCCAGAACAGCAGCTTGCAAGGGCCCGACGATCTTCAAGTGTTGTTTGTTGGCTTTGAAGAAGGCGTGGCACTGCCTGAAGCCAAGAAACAAATGACCGAGATACTCCGCGCCCGCTATCGCGTGCCAACGAATGAGATCAGCCCCTTCACTATCCGCACAACGGAAGAGTTTATGAAGGAAAGTTCCAAGGTTACGGGCATCTTCCAGATGGTGCTGGTCGCAATTGCCTCCATTTCGCTTCTGGTTGGAGGGATTGGGATCATGAACATCATGCTGGTGAGCGTGACGGAGAGGACGCGAGAGATTGGCCTCCGCATGGCCTTGGGCGCCAGGCGGCGGGACATTCGCAATCAGTTTCTGGTGGAGGCGGCCGTGCTGTGCATGATTGGAGGGGCAATGGGCCTTACATTGGCGCTTATCCTCGCTGCCTTGTTTCAGAACCTCGCCAATTTCCCAGCACCTATCGGGATTGGGACATCTATCGGCGCCATTCTCTTCTCGGCCGCGATTGGTTTGATTTTTGGCGGATATCCGGCGGTTCGAGCGTCAAAGCTCTCGCCCATTGAAGCGCTCAGAAGCGAGTAGCCCTATGCTGGCGGCAATTGCCTCAACGGATCCACTGGCACCCGCCCTTTGCGCATTTCGAAATAGAGTTTGGGAGCGGCGCCTGATCCAGTTGCGCCAATAATCTCCCCGCGTTTGACCGATTGGCCGCGTGTCACCGTCGTTCTTGCCGCTCGACCGTAGGCTGTAATCCAGCCATTGCCGTGACGGATCAAGATCGTGCCGCCCAGGCCACCGACATTGTTCCCGACAAACGCCACTACACCGTCCGATGATGCGCGAACGGGCGCGGCGGGCCCTGTTGCAATTTCTATCCCTTGATTGACCACGCCTTCATCAGCGGGTCCAAATCGAGTCACCAAATTGCCCTGCGTTGGCCAAACAAAACCTCCCGCAAAGCGGCTTGGTTCGCCGACAGCAACGCCCGTCGGCAGAGGACGCCCTTCCGGCAAAGCTGGAGTCCCGATAGCAACATTCTCTGCCTGGGCTGGCTCGCCACCTGTCAAGATATCGTCAATATCGAGTTTGAAAGCCGAAGCCCGCGCTTCCATCGTCGGTGCGTCATTCGATGCAGAGGCGGGCTGCGAGACAATCAGTTTCTGTCCGATCCGCAAAATATAGGGTTCGCTCAGCCCATTGGCTTCAATGATAACTGACCAAGGCACCCCATAGGCGCGGGCGATACCAATGCCCGTATCGCCCGCTTTCACAATATGGACGCCATTTCCACCCAAGGCCCCATCATCAGTCACAGGAGCCTGTTCCCAAACGGGGCGTTCATCGAACAATAGGTCCATATCTGTCTCCAATCTAGGAGACGAAGTGCTGGGATAGTCCGGGCTGGGCGGTATACAGGCCGTGGCCATGGCAGGCAGCGGAAGGGCCAGCCAAATCCTCATTGAGGGATCAGAGCCTCCACGCCGCCCATATAGGGTCTAAGAACGTCTGGAACCAAAACCGATCCATCCGCTTGTTGATAATTTTCAAGCACAGCCACCAAGGTCCGGCCAACAGCCAAGGCTGAGCCGTTCAATGTATGCACGAACCGATTGCTCTTCTCGCCTTCGGGGCGATAGCGAGCATTCATTCTCCGCGCCTGAAAGTCGCCACAATTGGAACAGCTGGAAATCTCCCGATATTTGCCTTGGCCCGGCAGCCAAACCTCAAGATCGTAAGTCTTGCGCGCTGTGAAGCCCATATCGCCCGAGCAAAGCAACATTCGCCGAAAAGGAAGGCCTAGCCGCTCCAAGACCTGCTCAGCGCAAGCGGTCATCCGCTCATGCTCGGCGTCCGAAGCTTCTGGAGTGGTAATCGAAACCAGCTCTACCTTCTCGAATTGATGCTGCCGGATTAGTCCGCGCGTATCCCTGCCCGCAGCACCCGCTTCGGACCGGAAGCAGGGGGTAAGGGCAGTGAAGCGCAGCGGAAGCTCCTCTTCTTTCAATATGGCTTCACGGACCATATTGGTCAGGCTGACTTCGGCCGTTGGTATTAGCCATCTGCCTTCGGTGGTGTGAAACATGTCTTCGGCGGCCTTCGGCAATTGCCCTGTGCCAAAGGCTGTTTCGCTTCGAACGATGAGAGGAGGAGCGACTTCTAGATAGCCATAATCCGATGTGTGCAGATCAATCATGAACTGACCCAAAGCGCGATTGAGCCGAGCCACTTGACCCTTCAGGTAGACAAACCGGGCGCCGGAGACCTTTTGCGCCGTTTCGAAATCGAGGCCAAGGGCGGCACCGAAAATGTCATGCTCTTGAGGTTCGAAGTTAAAGGACCTTGGCTCGCCTTTGGTCGTAAGCACCACATTGTCATTTTCATCTGCGCCAATCGGCACATCTTCGGCAGGCATATTGGGGAGAGACACCAATGGCTCATCAAGGGCAGCAATCGCTCCACGCTCTTGTTCTTCGAGCGCGGCCAATTCATCCTTCAGGCCTGAAACCTCAGCCTTCAAACGATCAGCCTCTGCCTGATCCTTACGGCCCATCGCTGCGCCAATGGCTTTCGAAGCATCATTGCGCTGCGACAAAAGAGTTTGCGTTCTTGATGTAATCGCGCGCCATTCTTCATCCAGTTTCAAAATGGAAGCTGCAGGCGCGTCAAAGCCGCGCTTGGCCAATGCGGCATCGAAAAGGGCAGGATTTTCGCGGATAAATTTAATGTCATGCATGGTGGCAGGCTATGCCGCGAGAAGAACAAAGCTGCAAGCGGGCATAGAAAAGGGGCGGCAACCTTTCGGTCACCGCCCCCTGAGATTTCGATGGTGCTGCTAAGCGGCTTTCTTTTTCGCAAAGCGCCGACGAGCAACCAATCCTGCAGCAGCTGCGCCGAAAAGCAGTACCATCGGTGGCGCTGGCACCTCGGTTCCGCCCGAGGTCGTTGTCGTTGTGCCGTTCGACGAACCGTTTGACGACGAAGTCGTCGTTGTGGTCGTTGTTGTGCCAAAGCTCGAGGAGCTTGAGGTTGAACTTGAAGTCGAGCTGCTTGTGCTAGAGGTCACATTACCGGACGAGCTTGAAGATGTACTTGATGTCACGTTGCCGGAAGAGCTGGACGTTACGTTTCCAGACGAACTCGAAGTTGATGTGACGTTGCCCGAAGAGGTCGATGTCGAAGAACCGCCGGTTGATGAAGAAGTCGACGAACCACCAGTTGAGCTGGTCGATGTACTTGTCAGCCCACCGGTTGAGGTCGAAGAGCCGCCCGTGGAACTTGTCGTTGTGCTGGTTAGCCCGCCTGTGGACGAAGATGAAGTCGTCGAAACGCCACCGGTCGATGTGGAGGAGCCACCGGTGGATGTAGACGATCCGCCCGTCGACGTTGAAGTGGAGGAGCCGCCCGAAGTGGTCGAAACGCCACCCGTCGATGTTGAAGAACCGCCTGAGCCACCACTCGAAGTTGAGGTGGAAGACCCACCCGAACCACCGGACCCGCCGCTCGACGTTGATGTTGAGCCACCGGTGCTGCTGCTGGTCGATGAAATCACAACGGTTCCGCCGCCGCCGCCACCGCCGATGAAGCCTCCGCCAAAGAAGCCACCGCCGCCGAATCCGCCGCCAACGCCACCGCCGATGACGACAGGAACAGCACCGCCGCCACCGCCGCCGATTGGACCTTCCATTGGATAGGCAGGAATGCCCATCGGTTCACCAGCTGAGCGCGCAAAGGTAACCGTTGCAGGCGCGCATGCCATTTGTGTCGTCGTGGTTGTTTTGCGCTTGATGCGCTTAACAATCCGACGCGGGCCAGCCTTCGCAACATGCCGTTTGCGATAGACTTTGCGCTTGGCCTTATAAGGCTTGCTTGCGGACGCTTTGCGCACTTTCGCATAGGAAGCGCCGCCGCCGGAGTGCGTAGCTTGCATGGCGCCCCCGCCAATGACTGCTCCCCCACATGCGCATGCGCATAATTTTGCAAGTGCCATACGAACCGACATAACAAACATCCTGTTTTTGGGCGGGGTGGAATGAACGACTGTTCGTCCTCCCTGCGCTGTTTCATCACCTGCGCAAAAGAGGGGCATCCCTGCAACCCGATTAACCCTTATTGGTCTGCTTTGCGATGAAATTACGCACAGCTTCACCCCATAGGTTTGGTTAATGTCTCATTTAGGGGCTGTTTTTGCGCAAAAGCTTTCCTTTGTCGCGAACGGTTGCCCAAGATTTGGATGTTTGGTGAACGAATCGAGCCTGAGACTTTAGTGCAGTTTTTGCCGGTTCAAGCGCTTGAACAGGGAAGGGTGCCTAGCTATAGCCCGCGCAAGCCGTAGGCCTAGTCGGCCGAAGCTTCACCGTGAGGGAGCGGACAGCAGTTTATGGCAACCTTGCCCAATAAGGCCGAAACCAACGCGGACGGCGTCGACAGTGACTATCGACCGTCTGACGATGAAGAGTTTATGAATGAACGTCAGTTGGCGTATTTCAGGCAGAAGCTCCTTAGCTGGAAAGAGAATATCCTCAAGGAATCGCAGGAAACTCTCGATCAGTTGAAGAGTGAGTCCTTACGGGAACCCGACATTGCCGACCGTGCATCAAGCGAAACCGACTGGGGTATCGAGCTGCGCACGCGCGACCGGCAGCGCAAGTTAATCGCCAAGATCGACGCCGCGCTGCGCCGGATCAAGGAAGGCGAATATGGCTATTGCCAAGTCACCGGTGAGCCCATCTCGCTCGCCCGCCTGCGTGCCCGCCCGATTGCCACGATGACGCTGGAGGCGCAAGAGCGGCATGAGCGGCAGGAACGTGTGTCGCGCGACGATTGATTCCTGTCTTGAAAAACAGCGAGGGCCGAAGCCCCCGACTGAATCAATAGGTTACAACCTTCACCTTCTGCCCCGATGTTACCGTCGAAGCACTGGTCATACCGTTGAGCGCAAGGAAGCGTTCGGTCTGATAGTTTTTATATGCCATCCGGCCAGCCAGAGACGCAACCGTATCGCTTTTGCCAACCGTCACCACGCGCAGCTTACGTGGCTTGATTTCGGCAGCCTCACTCGCACTCAAGCGAGCAACGCTTTGATACATGCCTGAAAATGGGTCGGTATTCACCGGTGTGATCGTCACAAAATGGAATGCCTGAGAGGCACCCCATTCATAGGCAAAAACCGTCAGCTTCACTGGCCCTTGCTGTGCTTGAACATCGGCCGAAGCAGAAAAAGCGGGGATGCCATTGACGGTTGTCTGCTGGACGCTGCCATAATTCACCGTCGCCTTGTCACCAACAATCGCCTTAAAGGCTGCTGCAATATAGGCGTTTTTATCACCATTATAGGCCTGCGTGGTGAACAGCGCCTTCCCGCCATTGCCGCTGATCTGCACAGCTTGCGGGCTGTTGGCCATGCCATAGCCGGTGGGGGCGGCAAATTTCAGCTTAAGATCGGGGTGCAGAAACTCCTGCCCCTCTATGACACCTTCTTTCGGATCATCATCATACATCATGCCGTTAATTGCGGCAAAATGACTATCGGCTTTGCGAACATTGCTTGCCGGATATTTCTTGGCATTGGCTGCCGCCCGCACCACACGCTTGGCGGGATCGGGGTGAGTGCTTGCCCATTCGGGCACACCACCGCTGCTGATACCCGCCGCCTTCGCATCAACCGCAGTCTGCAAAGCCAGAGAATTCAACATGTCAGACAGCGCCGACGGATCATAGCCCGCCTTGCTCAGATATTGGATGCCCAGATCGTCAGCCTGCTCTTCCT
>DLOX01000247.1 GCA_002478575.1 Sphingomonadales bacterium UBA7473
CGGGTCAAGCCCGGAATGACGACAGTGTGGAAGGGCCCACTTCACCCCCTCACTTGCGGACCCAAGGCTGGTTTTTTCCCTTGCGGTAATAATCAGCAGTAGCTGGCGTCGGCTCTGCAGCAAGAAAGCCCGAGAAGGCAGGAGCCTTAGACCCTTTCGCACCAGCAGAATCCCCAGAAATCTGTGCAACTTCACACTGAATTGCACTTTCTTCACGCATCGATTTTACTTCAAACAAAGGCTCGCCCGGCAGTTGATTGCCGGTCTGCCAAGCCTCTTCCCGCTCGGAAATGAACGCACGAACGGCCTCAACTGTCGGGCTGGATGCCGCGTAGAGCGTCATCAGATCCAGAAACGCCTCGAAATCTTGTGACACGATCTGTGCCGCCATGTGATGGCTGCCCGCGTCTGCAAGCGTGTCACACATCCTGTCCAATCGAGACAGTAGCGCCAGCCCCAAACGACGATCCTGACCAAAGCGACGCGTACGCCCCGTCTCTTTATCGCGCTGCGTCTCGGTCCATTGTCCGGCAAGCGCCCGATCAAGCAGCTCATCGGCAACCACATCCCGCGCGAGCAGCATCGCGGCATCCCAGCCAATGCGGAAGGCCAGGCCCGACGCACGCCGCTTATGATCATATGCCGCACGACGGGACATAGCGACCGCGTTGCACGCCTCAGTCACGCTTCCGGTCTCTGACAAACATTCGACAAAGGCGCGTTCGAGGGCAGGGGTCCAGTGATAGGTTGTCATGGGGAGAGGTCCTTCTTCAAAAAGAAAGGGGAATTCCTATGGAATTGGGACGAGAATGTCAAGAACAAATAGTGATCTAAGTGAAAAGATTAACCTACCCGTTCATCCCGAGCGAAGTCGAGGGACTAAATCGAGCGCAGCCGAGATTGGCTGTGTTTCCGCATTTGGTTCTCGGCTTCGCTCGAACGGCTCCCTCGACTTCGCTCGGGACGAGCGGCGCTTGTGACTCAACTCCGCAAGCTCGACACAAACCTTGCCCAGCGCTTTGACCAAGGCCCAAACACCGCAGGCTCATGGATCGCAAAGGCCGCTGCCTTCGAAATGTCCGACCGATTGGGATAAGGCACAATCGCGCCGCCCAGCCCGAACGTATTGGCTTTGCCCATGATCACTTGCGCCCAGGGGAGAAGCAGCTCCCCTGCCCCACGCCCGACGATGGTGACGCCCACGACTTTGCCCTTGGCGCGGATGACCTTCATGAATCCGCGCACATCGCCCTCGGCAATCGCCCGATCATTGTGCGAGAAGTCTTGCCGGTTCACATCGACTTTCGAGCCAAACTGCTCCCGCGCAGCATCCTCGGTCAGGCCAATTTGGGCCAGCTCCGGATCAGTATAAGTTACCCAGGGCAGCGCGCGCAGATCAAGCTTGGCCGGGAAACCCAGCGCGACGTTCATGGTCACGATAGATCCATCATTGCCGGACATGTGGGTGAAGCGCGGGCCATCGCGGCAATCGCCAATCGCAAAGATGCGCTTGTTGCTGGTCCGCCGCCGCGCGTCCACAATGATGCCATTCTTGCCAATCGCAACGCCAGCGCCTTCAAGGCCAATGCCATGCACATTGGGCGTGCGGCCAGCGGCGACCAGCAAATGGCTGCCGGTCACGGTTGCGCCATCGGCCATAGTCAGGGTGATATCGCTGCCTGCCATCGCGGCCTTGGCGACACCAACGCCACTGATCAGCTTCACGCCCTCGGCGTTCAGCGCGCCCAAGACCAGTTCCGCTGCTTCCTGATCATCGCGGGGCAACGGCTTGAAGGCTTCGATCACCGTAACCTCAGCGCCAAGCCGCCGGAAGCTTTGCGCCATTTCAAGCCCAATCGCCCCGCCGCCAATGATCAGCAAGTGACGGGGACGCTCCTTAATCTGCCACAAACTGTTGCTGGTCAGATAAGGGACGTCCGCGATCCCCTCGATGGGCGGAATGGCAGGATGCGACCCGGTCGCGATCACGATCCGCTTGGCGGCGAGCCGCTCTCCATTCACTTCAACCGTGCGGTCATCGATCAGCTTGGCCCGCCCGCGATAGACGGCAACCCCCATCCCTTCGAACCGCTCTTGGGAATCAACGGGCGCAATCGTCTCGATGGCGGAGTGCACATGCGCCATCACTGCCGCAAAATCGATCTTGGGTTCAGCAAGCGTCACGCCCAGCTTTTGCGATACCCGCGCTTCATGCGCCCGATGGGCCGCTGCGATCAGCGCCTTTGAAGGAACGCAGCCTGTGTTCAAGCAGTCGCCGCCCATTTCCCCTTCTTCAATCACTGCTGACTTCAGGCCGAACATCGCTGGGCCTCCAGCAGCGGTCAGCCCGCCTGCCCCGGCGCCAATCACAACCACATCAAATTTTCCGGCCATTGCTCTTCCTGTCATTTTTAGGCGCTTGATTGAATGGCGAACTTGGTGAACGGAAGTGCCCAAGAATACAAGAGATGAGGAGAGAGTGATGACCAATGCCCTATGCCGCCGTTTGGGGATCGAATTCCCGCTCTTTGCCTTTTCCCATTGCCGCGATGTGGTGGCGGCCGTCAGCAAAGCAGGTGGCTTTGGCGTGCTGGGCGCGACGGCATTCAACCCCGAACAGTTGGAAGTCGAGCTTCAGTGGATCGATGCCCATGTTGATGGCAAGCCTTATGGCATTGATGTGCTCATCCCTGAGAATTTGAGCGTGAAGGATGAGAAGGACCTGACCTCCAAGAAGCTCGCTGAGCGGATTCCGTCGGTGCATAAGGATTTCGTCCGCGATCTGCTCGCCAAACATGGTGTGGACGATGCAGGCACCCATGCCCGCACCCGCGACGATGCGCCGCCGCCTTTTTGGCCGGAAGAGGCGATGGAATTGCTGCGTGTCGCGTTCAACCATCCGATCAAGATGATCGTCAACGCGCTGGGCGTGCCGCCGCAAGAGATGATCCAGATGGGCCGCGATCATGATGTGCCTGTGGGAGCCTTGGCAGGCGCGCGCGAACATGCGCTTCGTCTGGCCGCTGCTGGATGCGATGTGATCGTCGCCCAAGGCGGGGAAGCAGGCGGCCATTGCGGTGAAGTCTCAACGCTTGTGCTGATCCCAGAGGTCGTGCGCGGATTGAAAGCGGCGGGCCATGATATCCCTGTGCTTGCCGCAGGTGGCATCATGACCGGCGAGCAAATGGCCGCTTGTATGGCGATGGGAGCCGCTGGCGCTTGGACGGGCTCGGTCTGGCTTTCCACAACTGAAAGCGAATGCAGCCAGATTTTCCGGGAAAAGATGGTTGCCGCCCGATCGCGGGATACGGTGCGTTCCAAAGGCCGCACAGGTAAATATAGCCGTCAATTGAAATCGGCATGGACCGATGCTTGGGAAGGGCCAGACAGCCCCGGCGCTTTGCCGATGCCGATGCAATCCCTGATCGCAGAACCCGCCATCCACCGTGCCACCAAAGCGGCAGAAGGCGGCAATGCAGAGGCGCGGGAATTGGTGACTTATTTCGTTGGGCAAGGCGTTGGCCTTGTGAATGAAGTCACATCCGCCCGCTCCGTCGTCCAAAGCTTTATGCAGGATTATGCGGACGCGCTCGGCGTGCTGAACGACGCGATTTGAAGGCTCTCTGACCCAAACCCTTCCGTCACCCCGGACTTGATC
>DLOX01000110.1 GCA_002478575.1 Sphingomonadales bacterium UBA7473
GAATGGGATGCCTTTCAAATCCGTTAGAGACCGCTAAAGGACCTTCAGGCAACAGCTGGAGGATTTGAGTGGGGCTTGCGGCCTTGATCTTAGTTTCGGAAGAACGGCGTTCGCGACAGTCCTTGCCGTTTGGCATGACCGCAACCGAAATTCAGGCCCGCCAAGCGATGGCCATGGGTGCCAATCCGATCCTCATTCACATCGAAGATATGGCTGCTGACCTGTCTGCGGCGCTCACAAGGTTAAAGTCAGGCGGATATCCTGTGAGGCTGGTGCGGTCCAATGCGGAGGCAGCGAACCATATTCACCCACAGGAAAATGTCCTGCTTTATGCCGGTGACGTGAAGTTTGATGAAGCCGATCCGAACCATCTTCGCGGCTACTACATCGCCGTGAAGCCTTTGGAGCCGGGATGTGTTGACCAGGAATTGATCGATGCAGAGCATGCTTGGTCAGGTATAGCATTGTTGCCAGGAACACTCATTCGTGACGTAAACAGCTTGGTCGGCGACTGGGCTCTAGGTCCAACTTTGTTGCGGCTCGCAGTACAGCAAGGAACTGAAAAGCGACTGAGTGACGGAGAGCCACTAGGGGCGGGCTCTGCGAAATCGACTGGCCTGGCAGATAGGCTGGATCACGCGGCGATGGGCGCTGCGGCAAAATTGCCCGCTTGGGCGCTACCTCTGATCGGGCTATTGCCAATCGCCTTGACGGTCGTTGCGATTGGCCTTGGTTTGGCGAGTTTCCACGCTGGAGGCCTTACGCTGTTCTTGCTTGCAATGGCGGTCGATTGGTTCCGAAAAAAGACGGGTCATGCCATTCATGAAAGAGGGATCCCGACGTTATCGTCCCGCCAATTCCCAATATTCTGTGCGGGAGCATTGTTGCTCATCTTCTCATTTTCGCTCGCCTCTCTAGGGGGGTATTGGGAGCTTCTTGCCATCGCACTGTGGTGGATATGGCTTCATCTTTTTATCCTAGATGGTGGGTCTAAGGTTTATGCAAATGCCGTAACCAGTGTGGCCATCACCTTGTCTTGCACACTTGTTGGCCAAGCTTATTGGGCTTTCCCCATCATTTTGCTTCATGCGCTGGCTTCACATCATTTGAATGAAAGAAGTTTAGGCCGCCATTAACCAAGCTCGGTCTATGGCGGTTTGTATGAACCAACACGCATTGTCTGTTTGGGGCGCGTGACGGCCATGGCATTTGGCCCCACAAGCGTAGGTGGGCTGGTCGATCATGATGGTCGACTGGTCGCGGCCGACCCGCGTCTATTGGCTTTGCAGCTATCTGCAGGCGGTGACGCTCATGGCGTGATTGCGGTGCCGCAGCTTGCATCTTTGGTGCGGTTGAGCCGGAGCTTGGGGATCATCATTTCGCGTGGGATCATCGCTGCGGAAGGCGAAGTTGATCTTAACCTATGGGTCAGGGCCGAGCCTGAGGGCGATCAAATTAGGCTCGCGATTGTCGGTTGGGAAGAACGGCCGAGGGCAGACATCGCGCCAGATATGGCCGCTGAGCGCTCAGCCTTGCTGTCTGAGCTTGGATCTGACGGCACATGGACGACGGATGCTTCCTTGCGCCTCACCACGGTTGACCGAAAATTGGCAGGCCTGCTCCCCATCGACTGGAAAGGCGAGCGCATTTTCCGCCTCTTGGACTTTGTGACCGGCGAGGGCACGGATCTCAAAATCTACGATGCCATTCTCGACGGACAGCCCTTCTCTGGCCAAGTGGCGCGGATATTGGAACGTGACGATGCTGAGATTGTCCTTTCCGGGCAGCCACAGCGCGACTCTGCTGGCGGCCTGACAGGTTATACGGGCGCCTTCCGCTGGACCCGCATTCCGCCAGAACTCACCGAGACGGAAGCAGATGAAGGCGATGATCAGCTGTTCATCACCCAGCTCGATGGAGCACTTCGGCGGCCTTTGGCGCGGATCATCGCCAATGCCGATGATATTGCCGAGCAACTCGAAGGCCCCTTGAAGCCCGAATATCTGGGCTATGCGATTGATATTGCCGCAGCAGGCCGCCATTTGCTGGGCTTGGTCGATGATCTAGGTGATCTCCAAGCGGTTGAGCGCAGCGACTTTGCGGTTGATTCTGATGTTCTGGACATTGCCGATGTTGCGCGCCGAGCCGCCAGTCTATTGGGCGTTCGAGCAGCGGATAGTCAGGTCCAAATTCAGGCGCCTGCCAAGGATGAAGTGATCTTCGCCAAGGCCGATTTCCGCCGGGCGCTTCAGATCATGGTCAATCTGGTGGGCAATGCCGTTCGTTACTCACCGCAAGGCAGCATGATTTGGATCCGGGCCGAGCAAGAAGGCGATATGGCCTCCTTGATTGTCGCTGATCAGGGGAAGGGAATTTCCCTTGAAAATCAATCACTTATATTCGAGAAATTCGGCCGCGTTGACCCCAGCGAACCGGGCGGGAGCGGCCTTGGCCTCTACATCTCCCAGCGCCTCGCCCGTGCCATGGGCGGCGATTTGACGGTCGAAAGCGCACCCGGGCAGGGCGCGCGTTTCGTACTTACGCTGCCTGCTGCCGCTGCTGCACTTCCTGATTGAGCATTTCGGCCAGCAGGAAAGCGAGCTCCAAAGACTGGCCCGCGTTGAGCCTTGGATCGCAATGGGTGTGATAACGATCCGCCAAATTCTGCTCGCTGACATCCATCGCGCCGCCCGTGCATTCCGTCACATTCTGGCCGGTCATTTCGATGTGAATGCCGCCGCCATAGGTGCCTTCGGCCCGGTGGACCGCGAAGAAGCCTCGCACTTCCGCTAAAATCCGCTCAAACGGCCGCGTTTTATAGCCATTGGCCGCCTTGACCACATTGCCATGCATCGGATCGCAGGACCACAGCACGGGGTGGCCAGACTTTTTGACCGCACGAACGAGGGCAGGGAGATGCGCCTCAATCTTGTCATGGCCATAGCGGGTGATCAGCGTCATCCGCCCGGGAACATGATTGGGATTAAGCGTATCGAGCAGACGCAACAGCATGTCAGGATCAAGGCTTGGCCCGCACTTCATCCCAATAGGATTGCCAATGCCGCGCAGGAATTCAACATGCGCTGATCCTTCAAAGCGCGTCCGATCGCCAATCCAAAGCATATGGGCCGATGTGTCATACCATTGACCGGTCAAGCTATCCTGCCGAGTAAGGGCTTGCTCATAGGGGAGCAGCAAAGCCTCGTGGCTGGTATAGAAATCAGTGCCCTTCAATTGCGGCACAGTCTCAGGATTGATGCCGCAGGCCGCCATGAAGTCCAATGCCTCGCCGATCCGGTCTGCGACATCCTTGAATTTCTTTGCCCAAGGGCTGCGGCCCATGAAATCATGGGTCCAGGCATGAACCTGATGCAGATTGGCATAGCCACCGCCTGCAAAGGCGCGGAGCAGGTTCAGCGTCGCGGCACTTTGATTATATGAACGGATCATCCGATCCGGATCAGGAGCACGGCCTGTTGGCTCGAACGCAATATCGTTGATGATATCGCCACGGTAAGAAGGGAGGGAGACGCCCCCAATGTCTTCCATATCGGCAGAGCGCGGCTTGGCAAATTGTCCCGCCATTCTGCCCAACTTTACAGTGGGAAGCTTCGACGCGAAGGTCAGAACCACAGCCATTTGCAGGATCACCCGGAAGGTGTCGCGGATGTTATTGGGATGAAATTCCGCAAAGGATTCCGCGCAGTCGCCGCCCTGAAGAAGGAAGGCCTTGCCTTCAACCACCTTGGCCAAATCAGCCGTCAGGTTCCGCGCCTCGCCTGCAAAAACCAGCGGCGGATAGCTTGACAAAAGCTTCTCCGTCGCAGCCAAAGCCGCAGCATCGGGATAGGTTGGCATCTGGCGGCCTTCATGGCTCTGCCAGCTGGTTGGGGTCCATTTCTCAATCATAGTGCCAGAGCCTCTGGGGAGTTTTCGCTGAAAAAGCAACTGTTGGCGGCACCTGAAATCCTCCCCGGCACGAGCGCCGCAAAGGGGCTTGCCGGGGGCAAGCTACTTTGCAAGCTGGGGCACGATGCAGATCCATCGCCAAAATTCACATTAGAATGTGATTTTCCTAAACCCACCATCGCATCCCAATGTGATCGAGCCGCGTAATAAAATTTCAAAAGCCACAAAAGCCACGCTCCAGAAGAGGAAAAAAGAGAAAGTGTCGCTTTTGGATTTCGGATCACATTGTGATGTGATGCAAGGCCGCTCGATCGGTCAGAGGAATACATCGATTGAAATAGGGATCTGGAGGGCGAAAACATCGTCATAGCGCCTAAATGGTAAGACTTTTCCAACATTTCAAGGATGTTTCCTATCCACCCTAATTTTGAGAATTCTTGCGGCATATTGATTCTGGGCGACCGTTAAGTACTGCTTAGAACCGACCGGCTATCGTCATGGTACCTTAGGGAGCTGGGTATGTTCGATAAGTTTATGAAGATTGCTGCCAAGGCGGTTATTGCCGCCATTGTGGAAGCTGCAGATGAAGATAAGAAGCGGTCCGATCAAGGGAATCGATGGAAGGACCGCCACTTCAGCGACACAAACTCTGATGACTCTATTATTCAGGCCCTAATCAGTGCAGCCGAAGAAAAACGTCTGTCGCGAAGGGAAAGATTTGATCGCGAGCATCATCGCTCGGATGACTTGCCCCACGGATTAACGGTCGATCAAATGTTAGAAGCTCTCGAAAAGCGCAAAACTCGAGAAGAGCGACGCGCAAGGGAAGGCCGCGCAGAACCCCGCGTCGCCCCGCCATTGTCAATCAACAGAATGAAGCAGGAGCTGGGGGTGGACCATCGCGGGCGTCCCCGTTGGACTCCACCTCGGTCAATTGCTGAGGACGTCACGGCCGTTTTAAGAAGGCAAGTGCCGCCGCGGAATGAACCTCCTCGGTCTTGGATCGGAGGACTACCGATGCTTCCGGACAGTATCGAGTGGCCGAGATCATTGAACAGTGAATACCCTGAAAAAGGCGAAATCCCTCTAAATTTCGTCGCTCAGATTGCATGCGCTGATTTGCCACAGGATTTGTGGGCTGGCCTTGGACCTCGAACTGGTTGGCTCATCTTCTTTGTTGCGACGTGGGGCAGCGACACCTCAAGCGACTGTGACTCTTTTCGGGTGTTTCATACCCATGAATTGGGGCAAGAGCGGCAACAGCCAATCGATAAGATATCAGTAGGTGATCCAATGTTCAGCGGGGGAGACAATCCTGCGCTGAACTATGAACGTTGGCCTGTTGATATTGTGACGCACAGCAATGCGCCAATTCACCCAAGCGCTGCGCCCTTCAATGGCACGGGGGATGAACCTGTTTCTCCCATTCCGCTCAACTTTGCACAGATTCTCTACAATGGAGCGCCTGTTGCAGAAGGACCATGGCATCCGAAGGAAGAGCCATTCACTTGGGGCGCAATTGCGATGATGTTGGAACGGACACTCGACGCCCGCGCTAGAAAATCCGTTCGCCAGCCTGAATCGAAGCCGTTTGGCCCTGAAGAGTATGACTTGGCCACCCAAGCTCTGAAGGCGGAAATGTCAGCCTCAACGCTGCCGGAGATGCTCCCGCTAGGCCAGAGGAATGCCGCGAGAGAGGCGTTCTTGGCAAAGCAGCAGTCAATATTGGCTGAAAAGTTGGCATTTTTGGAAAGTTTGGGAGAACCGTTCAATCCAGACACGCTGGCAGACATCCTTCGGAAATCGGCAACTAGCCGCGCTGAATGGCGGCAACAACAACAGCTGAATATGGTGGCGTTGTTAGAAAGAGCGAGCAGCCATCCTCCCCGCACGTTGCTTTCAATCGATGAGCAGCAAGAAATGGCCGAACTATTCTCGGTTTCTCATGTTCAATGGCATATTGGAACTATTTCGCCTGCAAATCGAGTTCGATGCCCTTCAAAATCGACAGTTACCTTTGGGGACATCGTTGCAAGACAGAAAACTCGATCAGTCGCTATCGCAACACGAGACCTTTATCGGGCAGGCGCAAGCGAACGAAATCTGTTGCCTGCTGAACTTCGCGATACCGTTGAGGCGAATCTTCGTCGACTGCACTGCAATCGCCCTCATCGAATGGGCGGCATCCATCAACCGGCACAAGAGACTATCGCACCGGATGGCAAAGTCTTGCTTCTTCAGCTTGGCTGCGATGAGCCGACGGGCTTTCATTGGGGCGATTCTGGCGGGCTATTTGCATGGATTGATATCGATGCCTTGGAACGTCATGACTTCAGCCAAGTAAAATGGTGGACTGAGAATACCTGAAACCCAAAGCGGTTTGCCAGATCACCTCGCAACCCAATTCCCATGAAACCCCGGCGGAATATGATGCGGGATATGCACCACGGCTTGCGGCTCGCCCGCAAAATCCTGGGCGTTCAGGATCACAAGATCCGTGCTGCTGCTGCCCCAATTGATGACATAGCCCATCAGCCAGCCTTCATCTTCCGCCGCCGCGCCGGGTGCTGGAATGAAGACGAATTCGCCGGGAACATGGCCTGCGCCGAAATCATGCACCTGTCGCGTTCCGCTTTCTAGGTCATGTTTGAACAGCTTGGATTGGTTGGGAGAGGCAGCGTCAAAGCCATCGGGGAGGGCCATGGTATAGGCGTAACGATAGGGCTTCCCGATCAGCCCTTCGTTGAAGCGGGGGAATTCTTGAGCTTCGGCGTCGATAGTTGTGCGCGCCACGCGGCCGCCGTTTGCAGGCACCGTCCAGCGTTCAAACGGGACTTGCTTTGAATCTGGGCCCATGGTGCTTGTCTCAAACATGCTGTCATGGACGCAAAGATCAACGATCACATCGCCATTGTCTGCCTCAAAGGCGTTGCAGGGATGGAAGACGGCACAAGGATCAACATCGAACCACCGAACATCGCTGCCCTTGCCAGTGCGGGGGAGGAGGCCGACGCGGGCAGGGTGCGAAGCATTCCATGCATAGGGAAAATCAAAGCCCTTCAAAAAGCGGGCGGGTGAGAAGGTGACGGGCAGATCGAGGATGATCACATAGTTTTTGGTAATCATACAATCATGGATCATCGGGCCGTCTTTGACCGCGATGGCTTCGCGCCGGATGACTGTGCCGCCTGCATCTACCACGACATGGAAGATGCGGTTTTGATCTGGACCGGAATAGCAAATAGCATGCAGCTCGCCGGTTTCCGGATCAAGATGGGGGTGGGCCGTAAACGTCCCCTTCAGAGACCCGCCAAACGGATCATGCGCAATCGTATCGAGATTGGCATCGAGCCGCACTGGGTTTGCGCTTGCCTCAACCAGCGCCCAGATCTGATCGGCATGGCCAATGATGTTGGTGTTGACCGTTTCAAAGGTCCCATTGCGCAGGCCGGGCTTGGGCGGCTCGCCAAGCGCTGCACTGACTTCGGTGCTGCGGATCCAGCGATTGCGATACCATTTGGGCTTGCCGCCTTCGATCCGCACCCCATGGACCATGCCATCGCCTGTGAACCAATGGTAGGATGCGTGATTGCGGGCCGTGATGGGGTTGGGGCCGATCCGCAAATAGCTTCCGGTCAGGCAAGCAGGGATGGTGCCTGTGACTTGCAATATAGTTTCCTCAACCTCGGCGGGGACGGGAGCGTGAACGCCACTGAGGTAAGGATTGGGCGTCGCAGGGGCTACCATCCGCTTCTTGTTGAAGGCGGCAACTTTCATCACTGACTTTTCGACCATGGATCGGATTGCGTTGGAGGCCATTTCGACTCACCTTGAAAAAGAGGGGCGGATGTTTACGGTAGCAACATGGCGATAAATGATAACAGTGTCAACATAGGCGACATCGACAAGCCTTATCATCATGGCGATCTGAAAGAGGCTGCTCTTTCAGAAGGGCTACGGCTGCTCGAGTCGTCTTCTGTGGAAGAGCTTAGTCTTCGCGCAATCGCACGCAACATTGGTGTAAGTGCGACAGCACTCTATCGGCACTATCCTGATAAGAAGGCGCTATTGTCGGCCATTGCGGCTGAAGGGCTCGCGCGACTGGGCGTCGCTCAAACGGCGGCGATGCGGAATGCAGGCGACGGGATGGAAGGCTTTGCCGCAGCGGGCAGGGCCTATGTTCGGTTTGCCTTGGCGCACCCGGCGGTGTTTCGGCTTGTCATGTCGTCAGAAGGCACGACTCTTCCCGAAAAGGGCGACACAACCGCAATGCAGCTTTTGAAGAGCAGCGTTGCCGCGCTCAGCCCGGAAAAGAGCGAGCAAGCTCATGCTGTCTCAGTGCTCAGGGCCTGGTCTATGGTTCATGGTCTTGCGATGCTCATGCTAGACAAGCGCGTCGATCCTGATGATGCGATTATCGATGCGATGCTGAGTGCAGATTATGTCCGCAATGGTTTTGGGTGATCAGGATAGCCGAGAGAGCTGAGTGTCATTCCGGACTTGATCCGGAATCCATGCCTCTATGATTATGCAAGTCTGGATGTACCAAGTTTCCGTCCTAGAGTGAGGCATGGATTCCGGGTCAAGCCCGGAATGACGGTGGAGCTGATTCTAGACAAAAAGACTCAAACAGGCACGCCGTAAAGATCATGATCATCCGCCTCTTCGATCTTGACGCTAATGATATCGCCCGGCGCATGGCGCCCCGCATCGCGCAGGAAGACTTGGCCATCAATCTCTGGCGCATCGGCCTTTGATCGGGCGTTGGCGCCGCCATCTTCATCCACTTCATCAATGATGACGTCGAGCGTTCTGCCGACTTTGGCGGCAAGTTTAGCGGCACTGATGGCCGCTGTCTTTTCCATGATCCGCGCGTAACGCTCTTCCTTCACCTCTTCGGGTACGGCACCGGGCAAGTCATTGGCGGCAGCCCCTTCGACGGGTTCGAAGCGGAAAGCGCCGACTCGGTCGAGTTGAGCTTCGTCGAGCCAGTCGAGCAGATAGTTGAAATCGCTTTCGGTTTCGCCCGGGAAACCAACGACGAAGGTCGAACGGATGGCAATGTCTGGGCAGATATCGCGCCAGCCTTTGATGCGCTCCAGCACCTTTGCTTCATTGGCGGGGCGCTTCATGGCTTTGAGCACCGATGGTGCGGCATGTTGGAAGGGAATGTCGAGATACGGCGTGATCAACCCTTCGGCCATCAGCGGTATCACTTGGTCAACATGCGGGTAGGGGTAGACATAGTGGAGCCGCACCCAAGCGCCGAGGGTTCCCAACGCACGCGCCAAGTCCGTCATATGAGCGCGCACCTCTTGGCCCCGCCAGGGCTTCGAAGCATGGCGGATGTCGACTCCATAGGCTGATGTATCTTGGCTGATCACCAGCAGTTCGCGCGTTCCCGCCTCGACTAGCTTTTCGGCTTCACGCAAGATCGCGTCAGGGCGACGGCTCACCAAATCCCCTCGGATGGATGGGATGATGCAAAAGGCGCAGCGATGGTTGCAGCCTTCGGAGATTTTCAAATAGCTATAGTGGCGCGGCGTCAGCTTCAGGCCCGCTTCGGGCACCAGATCGACAAAGGCATTAGGGACGGGAGGTGCTGCCTCATGGACTGCCTCGACCACCGCTTCATATTGGTGCGGGCC
>DLOX01000278.1 GCA_002478575.1 Sphingomonadales bacterium UBA7473
ATCAATGGCGGCATCATCAATCAATATGGCTCCAACGCGCGGCTCGGTGATAGCGAGTGGATGGTGGTTGAGGCGGATGAAAGCGATGGCAGTTTCCTCCGCCTAGATGGTACAATCGCTGTCGTCACCAATATCGATCCTGAGCATCTTGATCATTATGGTGACTTTGATCGCGCCAAGGCCGCCTATATCGAATTTATCGAGAATGTGCCTTTCTATGGCGTCGCAATTCTGTGCCTTGATCACCCAGAGGTTCAAGCCATCATCCCGCGCATCCGCGATCGGCGGATCATGACTTATGGCTTTGCCGCGCAAGCTGATATCCGGGCCGAGAATGTGACGAGCTTCCCCGGCGGCAATCGCTTTGATGTTGTTGTGCGATCACGCGATGGCAGTCAGCGGACCATAGAGGGCATCGCGCTTCCAATGCCCGGGCGGCACAATGTGCAGAACGCACTTTCCGCCATTGCCGTTGGCCTTGAGATGGGCATGAGCGATACAGATGTTGCCCAAGGCTTTGCCAAATTTGGTGGGGTCAAACGGCGCTTCACCAAAGTGGGCGAAGTGGATGGCATCACGATCATTGATGATTATGGCCATCATCCGGTTGAGATCCGCGCTGTGCTCTCGGCGGCGCGTGAAGGGGCAACGGGCCGCGTGATCGCGGTCTGCCAACCGCATCGCTATTCGCGGCTCGGCAATTTGATGGAAGAGTTTGCGACCGCGTTCAACGATGCTGACATGGTCTATGTCACGCCGGTCTTTGCCGCAGGCGAAGCGCCGGTTGAGGGTGTGAGTGCGACGGACCTAGTCGGGAAGATCAAACGGCGTGGCCATTATTCTGCGGCGGAGATTAGCTCAGCAGAGGCCTTGGCAAAGGAGCTGGCGGAGAAGGCCAAGCCCAATGACATGATCGTTTGCCTCGGTGCGGGCGATATCACCAAATGGGCCGCTGGATTGGCCGATGGCATCGCGAAGGCGCGGGGATGAACAGCCCTATCCCCGTTCATCCTGAGCTTAGTCGAAGGACTAGTTCGAGCGAAGCCGAGAACCAGCATAACCTCGGCTCCGCTCGGCTTAGTCCCTCGACTTCGCTCGGGAATGCGGATCGGGTAGGGGGAAAACTCACCCCCAACGCCCCCCTTGCACCTTTGGTGTGGTTCAAATCCGGCGGTGCGGCCGAGTGGCTTTTTGAACCCAAAGACATAGCGGACCTGCAAAGCTTCTTGCGTGATCTTGATCCGACGGTTCCTGTGATGGCGCTTGGCCTTGGGTCTAACCTCATCGTTCGCGATGGCGGCGTGCCGGGTGTGGTCGTGCGTTTGGGGAAGGCCTTTGCGCAAGTGGCAGCGACCGACGCACTGATGTTAGAGTGTGGCGGGGGGGCATCGGGCATCCTCGTATCCTCGACGGCTCGTGATGCTGGCATCGCAGGTCTGGAATTTCTTCGCTCTATCCCCGGCACAGTTGGCGGTTTTGTTCGCATGAATGGCGGGGCTTATGGCGGCGAGACGAAGGACATCCTTCTCGATTGCGACGTTGTTTTGCGTTCCGGAGAGTTGGTGACGTTAGCCGCGAAGGATTTGCACTATAGCTATCGCCATTCCGAGCTGCCCGATGGTGCCATTGTCGTCGCCGCACGGTTCAAAGGCCAAGCTGGTGATCCGGCCGCCATTCAGGCTGAGATGGACCGCATTTCGGCGTCGCGCGAAGCCTCTCAGCCTTTGCGATCCAAAACCGGCGGATCAACCTTCAAGAATCCCGATGGTCAAAAGGCTTGGGCCTTGGTTGATGAAGCGGGATGCCGTGGCCTGATCATCGGCGGCGCGCAGGTGAGCGAGAAGCATACCAATTTCATGATCAACATGGGCGACGCGACCAGTGCCGATATCGAAGCGCTGGGCGAAGAAGTGCGTGCCCGCGTCAAGGCAAAAAGCGGAGTAGAGTTGCAATGGGAAATTCAGCGGGTGGGCAAGGCGAAATGATCCACGTCGCAGTCCTTTACGGCGGTTGGTCCAATGAGCGTCCCGTTTCCCTTGTCACAGGCAAAGGCGTTGCGGAAGCGCTTGAGCGGGTAGGCTATAAAGTGACGCTGATCGATATGGACCGCGATGTCGCATTAAGGCTCTCCGAAGCCAAGCCCGATGTTGTGTTCAACGCACTACACGGCACGCCGGGTGAAGATGGCACGATCCAGGGTATGCTGGATCTGATGGGGATTAAATATACCCATTCGGGCCTTGCGACCTCCGTCATCGCAATCGACAAGCAACTGACCAAAGCCGCGCTGGTGCCGCATGGCATACGCATGCCGGGCGGCCATGTAGTGAAAAGCGAAAGCCTCTATTTGGGCGATCCGCTTGCGCGGCCTTATGTGTTGAAGCCCGTCAATGAAGGCTCTTCGGTTGGCGTTGCGATTGTCACCAATGAAAGCAATTATGGCAATCCCATCGGTCGCGATGTGGCGGGCCCTTGGCAGAAATTTGATGAGCTGCTCGCCGAGCCCTTCATTCGCGGGCGGGAACTGACGGTTGCGGTGCTTGGCGACAAAGCGCTGTGCGTCACTGAGCTGAAGCCCAAGGCAGGCTTCTATGATTTTGATGCTAAGTATACCGATGGCCTGACCGATCATATTTGCCCTGCCAATGTGCCCGATGCCGTTGCCGAAGCCATGCTCGATATGGCCCTGAAGGCGCACCGCATCTTGGGCTGCAAAGGGGCGTCGCGGTCTGACTTCCGCTGGGATGATGAGAAAGGCGTTGAGGGTGTTTACCTGCTTGAGGTCAATACTCAGCCGGGGATGACGCCGCTGAGCCTTGTCCCGGAACAAGCCAAGCAGCTGGGCATCAGTTACGAACAGTTGGTCGATATCATAGTAAGGGAGGCGCTCTGATGGCGACAAGGACCGCGACAAGGACCAAAGTGACGCGCAAGCCTGTGCCGCGCGGCGGCGTCAAGCCGCGCGCGCAAAACCGCCAATCTTGGATGCCA
>DLOX01000243.1:0-1997 GCA_002478575.1 Sphingomonadales bacterium UBA7473
GGCAACGATCCGGCGTCAATGTGGCTTGCGGCAGGGCTCTCGTTTGTCTTTTCTCTTGGCGTTGCAGCCGCCTGTTACCGACTTTTTGAAACACCTATGCAACGCTACCTTAACGGACCCGACCTCTCGGCAGCGAGGCTTTTCAATCACTTGCGTGATGCGTTCCGACTGCCATCGCTGCGGCAACCAGGTGTTTCACAGTCGACGTAACGAATTCCGATGAATCGAAGATAATATTCTTCAATTTGCAGGCATTAACTCGCTACAATTGCTGATGTTAGGGCCGTTTCAACCGATCGATTGAATGAAGAAATGATTGCGGCATTATCAGACCCAAGGGCCGAGTGCAGTTGACACCAACCAAGGGAACTGACCAATGCGCAACACTTCGACACTCAACATTGCTCGCGATTTCAAGGCAGAGCCTCGCTTTCACGGCCATCCGATGCGCGGCGCGGCCGGAACCAACGTGCCCCGCCAGCACCTGCTGCGGAAGGATCCCCGCGAGCTCCGCCGTCGTCGCCTCAGCCTCGTCCGCGATGTCGTGATCAGCCTGATGGGCGCCGTCTCAGCCGTCGTTCCGATCTTGATCGCGATCCAATCCGTGACCGGTGCCTGATCCACAATGACAGACCGGGGCCATCAAATCATGGACCGACCAAACATCGAATAATCGATTTGGTCGGTCCAGAAATCCCCGACACAATTCCTGAGCAACAAATCAAGTCGCCCCCCACGTTCGGCAGGCGCGCGGCGCCGCAAGATCTGAATTTGCAAAACTGCAAAATTAGTATCTTGAGCTGGAAAATACTCACCCTCAAAGTATCTCAATCCAAAATTAAATATGTTCTATTACTTTGTGGCTGTTCAACAGAGCGGTCGACCATGCGTAATTTGAAGTTGATCCATGCCTTGGGGGCTGCGGTCGTCGTCCCCATTGTATCGCTCGTGCTGATTTCTGGTGCGTGGCTTCAGGATCAAATGACTGAGCAGCGCAGCCTTTCCCGTGTGATCGCAGCGCGCGCCCAAACCTCCTTAACGTCTGATCTTGTTCATGAACTGCAGCGGGAGAGAGGCTACACAGCCGGCATGATCGCCTCCCAGATGGCGGTTGAACACCGACAGCGGGTCGCCAAAAGCCGGGAAAGCACAGACGCCGTGATCCGGCGTTTCACCGCATCGGAACAGGCGGCCGGTACTGTGGCCGCCGATGCCGTCCAAGCCCACCGTCGCGCAGTTGATACCGGCACTGGTAGCGTGGACGAGAGCCTCACGTTCTACACGGGTCGGATCGACGCCCTGATAGCCTCTTTGTCGTCCCTGACATCGGGAGAGGACAACACAACAACGCTGGGCCAGAAGTATCTTGCTGTGCGGGCACTCATGATCGCGAAGGAGAATTCCGGCCTAGAACGGGCGACAGGGTACGCTATTCTGTCGCAAGACGTGTACGATATTTCGATCGTGCAGCGCTACATCGAGATCGGCGCGCTTCAGGATCGCTTTCTCAGGGAGTTTCATCTCCTGGGCACACGCGACATGAGCAACCTGCACACAGCAAACGTCACGTCTGAACTGGAAACCCGTCGCCGGGCTTTTCAGGAAGGAATCGTCCGCCGCGGACTTGGCGACATGTCCGTCAAGATCAATGGTCAGGAGTGGTGGGATTTCAGCACAGCGCGGATCGATCAAATGAAGAAGGCTGAAACAAACCTGCTTGAACGACTGACTGGTGAAGCCGATGCCAGCAACGCCACCATGCAGCGCCAAATTTGGACAACGGTGATGTTTGTTGCGGTTGCAACATTGATCAGTATCGCACTGGCTGTATTCGTCTTCATCGCCTTTACTGTGCCGATCGCGAAAGCGGCTAAACTCATCGACGGTGCGTCCAGCGGCGCGGAAATCGCGATGCCTGATGCTCTCAACAGCAAAAGTGAGGCAGCGCAGATCTTCAATGCAGTGCGCGTTTTCGTCAAGGACAGCGCGGAGCGTGC
>DLOX01000243.1:2195-3078 GCA_002478575.1 Sphingomonadales bacterium UBA7473
CTCGGCGAGGATGTTCGGAACTTGTCCTCGGGTCTCGGCATGCTGGCCCAGCTTTCGACCGAAGCCTCAGCCATGGGAGACCAGACGCGGGATATCGCGCTTCAGGCGTCGGACAATGCCAACAACATGGCGATGGCGATAGATATCATCGCCAAAGATACGGCGGCGGCGGGTGCCGAGGCACAGAATGCTGTGCAACTTGCCATAGCGACACGCGAGAAGGTCGCCGTCATGGAAGCGCACTCCTCTCGCATCAGCGAGGTGACGGGACTGATTTCGCAAATCGCTTCGCAAACCAACCTTCTGGCGCTCAATGCAACCATTGAAGCAGCGAGAGCTGGCGAGGCTGGCCGTGGTTTTGCCGTTGTTGCACAGGAGGTGAAGCAACTCGCCGCGCAAACGGCGCAGGCGACAAACGCCATTGGCGAACGCATGGTCGAGATGCAGGCCTCTTCAAGAGACACTGTCATCGCCATGAGCAGCGCGCTTGAAGCAATGCAGCGACTGGAATTCATCACCGACAGCATCGGCAACACAATCCAGGAGCAAAGCGCGGCCGCGATGCAACTGAGCGAGGCAGCGCTTGGCTGGTCGAGCGCGAGTAGCCAAATCAAGTCGCAGGCCCACGACGTGGCCAAACAGGTCGAGCACGCCGCAAACAATGCTGAACGCATTCAAAGTGGAATGAGCACAGTGGCGGGTTCTGCGCGTGCCGTGTTGCAAGAGATACCCGAAGAGATCAGGAAAGCAGCCGCTGCGGCTGCATGATGACAGCGCGCTTTGGCGCCGTTAAATCCAGCCCGCACGAACACTGTCAGTCAACAATCACGATACTCTCGGCGGCTCGGGTCACGGCTGTATAGAGCCAGCGCTCTCGGTGTTC
>DLOX01000243.1:3111-3797 GCA_002478575.1 Sphingomonadales bacterium UBA7473
CGGAACGCGAAGCTCTCATCAAACAAGACGATCTTGTCCCACTGGCTGCCCTGCGCTTTGTGGACAGTGAGGGCAAAGCCGTAGTCGAACTCATCGGACTCCTTGCGCACTTTCCAGGGCAAGCCTTCCTCCTGACCGAGAAAGAACTCGGGCAACACAGATACCTTGACGTTGAGGGCTGATACGTCATCCGGGTCGAGGCGCATCGTCACCAACCCAGACTTGGCGGAAGCGACAGCCTTCACCGTAAAGGTAGCGCCATTCAACAAGCCCTTCGTCTTGTTGTTGCGCAGACAGACAACACGATCCCCCGCGACAGGCATCGGGTCCTTCCGCCCCATCAGCTCGCGCATCCGGGTGTTGAAATCACGTCTTGTCTTGTTGCGGCCCACAAGCACCTGATCGGCACCAAGCACCAGATTGGCCATCTCTTCCTTGCCAAGGCTGCCCCGGCGCAGCACCGCGCTCTCGCCGTAGCGCCCGGCCTCCAGCCGCCCTCCTTCGCGGATGGCCATGCTCATGGCGATGATGGGATTGTCGCGCGCCTGCCGATGCACTTCGGTCAGCATCACGTCCGGCTCATGGTCGGTAAAGAAGCCGCCGCCTTTGACCGGCGGCAACTGGGCCGGATCGCCCAGCACCAGCACGGGGGTGCCAAACGACAGCAGGTCGCGGCCCAGATCCTC
>DLOX01000230.1 GCA_002478575.1 Sphingomonadales bacterium UBA7473
TTCCGCAAAATATCGATGAAGACTCTATAACGGCCTTCTTCATGCAGGCGGTCAATCGCCTGAGTGAAAAGGGCCATTGTCGGCGTTACTGGCTTGGATTTGACTTCAAGTAGGCAATGATTGCCTGACGCTCTGCAGGGTTCTGTAACGCGAAGAACATCTTGCTTCCCTTCACCATCTTCTGAGGGGCCGCTAACCAGCTGTTCAATGCCCCTTCGTTCCAAACGATTTTCGACTTCTTCAAGACTGGGGAATAAGCATAGCCGGGGGCTAGGCCCGCGGCTTTGCCGAACACGCCTTTGTGGGCGGGTCCAATTTTGTTCACTGTTATGCTGTGACATGATCCACACCGCATTTTATAGAGTTGGGCACCATTGGGCGCCGGGGTCTGCCCGAAGGCAGGAACCCCGACTACGGCAAGGCATAAGCCTGCGACACGAAGGGTTTTCACCATGGCGTGCCTCACCGATCTATGATGTCGCGATGCATGGGCGCGAGCGCCGCAATCAGCCGGTTTTGCGCGCGGAATGGTACGTCAAACTTGTTGGCCGATTTCTGAAACTCTTCCACCAGAGCATAAAATGCGCGTTCGGGAATTTTCATGCCTTTGTGTATTTCGGCCATGTTTCGGAACTGATAAGTACACGGTCCGTTCATAATCACACAAAACTGTTCGACCAGACCTAGCTTCACCTGATCCTTGTTCGAATTTTCAAAGAATGGCTTCGTGTCTGGGTTAGCAATTAACCGCTCCATAAAATCGTCCATAATCCGGACAAGTCCTTCACGTTCTCCGAATGCCTTATACAACCCCGGATCATCCGTGATCACTGGGAGTGACTTTGCACGGGGCTTGTTCTCTGGATCGTTCATGGGCGGCTCGGCGCCAGGCCCGGCCTGAGCCAATGCGCTAGACGAAAAAGAAAGGGCAGCTGCGACGCCAAGGGCGAATTGATGATATTTCATGTTAAGTTTCCTCTAAAGGTGTTGAAGTTCAGAAGCCGAGTTGCAGCGATGCATAAACACCGCGCTGTTTGTTGCCGGTTACTTCGCTGGCGATGCGTCCAAGATCAGCATATGCGACTGTAACTGCGATGTTCCGGGTAGGCGTGTAAGCGGCGAAGAAATCGAAGGCGTCCGTCTCTTTAAGGCCAAGGTTGTTGGGCTTCATTCGATACTCAGCGCCAACGGCGAGCTTGCGATTGAGAAGCACAGCAACAGATCCTTCACCTTGCAATGAATATCCTTTGCCGGGCCCGCCAAAGCCCAAGATGCCAAATTGATTGGCTTTGGTTAAACGCGCAGTGCCGTTCAGGAGAAGGCTTTCTGACAAAATGACTTTCGTCGCCGTCAGGTAGAAATCGACGCCTTCACCTTTGCGAGCGCCCAAAGATTTGACGATCGCTTCTTCATCATTGCGCTTATATTGCACGCCAGCGGCAATCTGGGGAAGCAGGCTATCTTGCTCCAATACAGCATCACCAACAAGTTTCACTTTAGCACCGATTACGGTTTGGCGTACTGAAAATTTCCGACCAAGGCCAAGAGCTGCACCAACAGCATTAAGGTTGAAGCTCTGGCGCGCGACAGAAAGCTCCACACGATTGCGAAAGGAAATCAACCCACCAAAAGTCGCAAGCGAATAATCTTGCGTATTCACGCCTGTGGCAAAGGCAGAAGCACCAAACTCATTCCGCGTGCCATATCCACCAATAAAGGCCCAAGGTGTTAGTCCGCCGCCGCTTGCACCTTCAACTTGTGTTACGCCGCTGGTAAGAAGAAGGCGACCGCCCCCCTTCACGAAAGACTGCCTTTCAGCGGGTGGGAAACGACTTGCGGTCTCTTCCGCGGCGGCCATTTGCCCGTCCGATGCTTCGGCTGCCATAAGCGTTTCCGGTGCGGGTGCGTCTTGTGCTACCGCGATTACAGGCTGAATTGCGAGGGCGATAGCAGCAGCATGCCGCCATCGAAAACAATTGGGGTTCATTAAAATCCTCCGTGTTCAAGTTGTACGTGAGGTAACGCGCGGTCGGACGACAACAGATGCGGAGGAACCCAGAATTATTTTTATTGGCCTGATGTGCATCCAAAACACTATTGGGGCCGTATCTTCAGCTTAGGGACTGGGCTGAACGGGTCGTCAGCTCAGTCCCGAACATGATCGACTGTCCCAACGTCACCCGAGTGATCATGTTCAATGCACAAAGTGGTTTTTATGGTTGAAGATTATGGCAGAGTATCAAGTGAGAATGAATATGCTCAGATACTCGCCGATATCGCTCAAGGTGATTTTGCTCAATTTGAACAATTGTACAATAAGGAAAAGCGTCGACTTTATCAGGTTATAACGAATATCATCCGAGATCCAGGCGCAGCTGAAGATGCATTGCAGGAAGCTTTTGTGCGAATATGGCGAAATGCGGCTCGATATGATCGTGAGAAAGGCAGCCCAAAAGGTTGGATCGCAACCATAGCAAGAAATGTTGCCCTTGATGCCTTGCGGAGCAAGCGCCAGTTTGTCGAACTGGATGCCCCAGAGGTGGGCGAAATTGAGGCTGTACACATCGAACCAAGCGATCCAAAGTTGGAAGCGGCGTTAAAGGCTCTCCCACCTGATCAATGCCGAGCAATTGTAACCATGTATCAATATGGCTTCAGTCATACGGAGCTGGCAGCTCATATGGGAGCGCCCTTGGGCTCGGTCAAAAGCTGGATACGTCGAGGCAGTGAGACCTTGAAGAGTCTAATGGAGTCTGATGCCAGATGATTGCCCTTCTCTCCCTGGACTTTGTGATTTTGAACACTCCGCAATCAAGAGATTCGGGGTATGCAAGCAACGATTTTTTGGACTGAACCGAATCATGTCAAATTCTGAAAAGGCGATCAATTTTGTTCTTGGTTCTCTCTCTGCGGACGAGCGGAAAGCGGTATCCACTGAACGGCTCTACAATAGCGAGCTTGATCAACAAATCCTTGCGACGGAGCAGCTTTACAGCGGTCTTCAAGCTCAACCAAAGTTACACGCCAAAGTCCCTGAAGTCTGGTCAAAGATCAGGGCAACCATCGACCAATCTGACGCAGCTTTTGCCAAACTTCCCAACCAAGTCTTTATCGACGGAGGCTGGCAACCCCATGGTCCGGGCATCGAATTCAAAACGCTTTGGCAAGAGGGAACCATTTTGATCAGATGCGTTCCTGGAGGTTCTGAAGACGCCCACAACCAGCCTGAAGATCAAGATGAGCATATCTTGGTCGTGGCGGGCGATCTGCATATGGGGGGGCGCCTCTTTGAGACAGGCGACTATATATGTATACCTGCAGGATCAACGCATGCTAGAATGCATTCTGAAGGTGGATGCATTCTGTTCACGCAATATTTGCAATAGGCTAAACTAAAACCCTTCCGCCGTTAAGCCGCTTTCCGCAGTTCCATTCGTCCCCA
>DLOX01000118.1:0-6803 GCA_002478575.1 Sphingomonadales bacterium UBA7473
TGCGCGAGAAAAGCCGTGAAATTTGTCATCTTCGATTGCCTCCTGTGAGGCAGGATTATACCCGGATGAAATTAGAGTCAATTACATCCGGGTAATAATATCCTTGCGCTCAATCAGTGTCGGTTCAGGGGTCGCTTCCAGCATGTCGGGAATTTACCGCTTAGAAGGCAAAGCCGCCATCCGGCTTCAGCGATCGCGCGCCGACCCGGACCATGACTTCTGATCGCTGTGAACCTGCTGTTTTCATTTGCCTCCAACGTCGTCTCGTCTAACCTGATGTCATGCTGTGGAACTCAAGATCAGAGTTGGAAGCGCAAGGGCCACCGACCAGGAAGGACAAGTTCTGGGCAATCGTGGTAACTCCCCTCCTGATCGCTCAGATTGCAAGCATGATCAGGCGGATCGTGGTCGCCTTGCAAGGTGAGCCATTTCAAATTTCGATCTTTATTCCTATCGAGGTGACTAGGTCCGGATCGTCATGGCAGTTCGCGGCAGTGATTGCCTTCTATGCAGTGCTGATCGTGTTCCTGACGATCATTTTGTGGGCATGCGCACTGCAATTGCAGCGTTGGGTGTTCTGGCGCCGCCGCTCCAAATGATAGGCATCGGGTTGGAAGCCGAATGGCAGAAAATTGCGTCGATCTGAAAAGTCTCGCCATTCTGGACCCGACCATTCAGCTGCCCCTACCGTCACCTGGGAGATTGTTTTGAAACACTCAGCGCCAGACCCCGGCATCAAACGCGAGGGCCTGAAGCGCTTCGCTCGCCCGATCCTTGCCCCGTTTGCGGAGAACCAAACCGGGCCGAGAATGTGCCAAATGGACTCGGTTCGCAGCCTTGTTTCGAGCCTACTGCTTGCGGTCTGCGGTGCAGCCATCAGTGGAGCTTGCGCTGCGCAGCCGCCCACATCAGCGGAGGCGGAAACCGCGCCTGCGCCAAGCGGTAGGAAAACCGTGCGTCCCGGCCCTTGGACGCCGCCCGTTGGGCTGGTCCAGACCCCGCTTTGGCCGGGCGAGGCGCCCGATATGGAGAACGTAGACCTTCCACCCGAAAGCGTGTTGGTCAACCCAACCCCTCAAGCCCTGTTCAGCACCACTTCCGAAGCGGCGCTCGATGTTACCGTGCCGACGATGACGGTCATCCCTGCGCGCGGCAAGCCGAACGGTGCGGCGATCCTTGTCTTTCCCGGCGGTGGCTTCAAGGCGGTCGTCCTGACTTTGCAGGGAACCGAGATCTGCGACTGGGTCACCGAACAGGGCATGGCCTGCATTCTCGTAAAGTATCGCGTGCCCCGGACAGCCCACCACTACGATGCGTCATGCGACTGCGGGGTCGAGCCCGACAGGCCCCGCGCCTTGCAGGATGCCCAGCGTGCCATCCGATTGGTCAGATCGCGCTCTCAGGAACTGGGCATCGATCCTGGCCGGATCGGCGTTATGGGCTTTTCCGCCGGTGGCTATCTGGCCGTGCAGACAAGCAACATCTTCGAGCCGGCCTACAGCCCGGTTGACGCGGTCGACGCCGTCAGCAGCCGGCCCGACTTCGCCATTTCCTTCTATCCGGGACACTTGTGCCGTCCTGGAGACAAGCTCCCGGCCAATCTCAACGTGACGTCGAACACAAGTCCCACCTTCCTGATCGCGGCATGGGATGACGATGTGAACCCGATCTGCAACAGCACTCTCTATGCCCGGGCACTCGACGCTGCCGGCGTCCCTGCAGAGGTGCACTTCTTCGCGAAGGGCGGCCATGCCTTTGCGCGGCGGACGCCCGAGGCGCGTCATGCGATCTGGCCCGAACTGGTCCGGGGCTGGCTCACCGAGCGGGGGATTATCGGCGAGCAGCCCTGAGAGCTTGATTGGTCGAACTCGCGGTCAGTTAATCGCTGCCGAACATATTGTCGTCAGGCAGTGATGCCGCCGAACGGAACGATCTTGTTGTCTGCGTCATGGGCAATATCGGCACGGCCGAGATAGGGTATGCCAGCGCGGGCACACCATTGCGCGGCGATCTCTTCCTCGGTCAGCGCGAATTCGGGTTCATTGGGAATGGTCTGAGTGCATCGCCCCAGACGCAGTCCCGAAATCTCCCTCGCCAATCGGGTATCGGACAGGTGAGCAAAGCACCGATCGATCCGATACATCTGCTCCGCTACTTCTTCGACCAACAGCTCATGGCCTGCAATCGCTGGCTCCAGCGAGGTGCCGATCAGATGGCAAAGCACGGTCAGGTTGAACGCTGCGACCTTGCGTCCCGGGATGAGGCCCGGCTCCAGGGTTTCCGGTGACCGCTCCACTAACCAGCGTAGGGCGCGGGTGACCGCAGCTATCCCGTTCGGGCGGTAGAGATCATGCACCACGGGCCCATGCGCAAGCAGCGGCGCGCCTCGGTTGTATAGCCCGGCCATCAGGACACCAAGGTCGCTATAGCCGAGATAGGGCTTGGCAAGCGCCTCCGGCTTCAGAGCGGCCAGGATCGCGGGGGCAACGCGCATCGTTCCATAGCCCCCGCGACCGAACCAGATCGCGTCGATATCGGGTGAATTGGCGAATTCGATGATCGCAGCGGCGCGATCGGCGTCCCCTCCTGCGAAATGTCCGGCTGATAGAAAGCAGTGGGGATGAAACCTGACCTCCACCCGATCGCCATAAAGGTCAGCCGCAATCTGCCGGATCGGGTCCACAATCTTGGGGTCGACTGGCGCCGCCGGTGCCACGACGCCGATCACAAAAGTTGAACCAGTCAAATTGACGCCCTCCATCGGCCAAGCGACCTTTAGATTGCCACCTTCGGATCACCCGCGCGACTGGTGGTCACGGTCCAGACAGCAAGATTATCTGGAACCGGGAAGCCGGGGATCGCTGGCGTCGACGCACTCGCCGCGAACGCCTGCGACACCGAATGCGCCGCCTATGTTGATGGTTTCGATTTCCATAAACCTCTGACCGAGTTTTTCGCACTCAGCGATTGCAACCTCTCTACTTTTGCCTTGCGTGTAAGTCGCGCATCCCGTGAGCACAAAAAGCAAGCCTGCACAGAGGAATTTCAACCAAACCTGCATGAGATTTTTTCCTTGAACTCAAATCGTCCGAGAAAGGTGAAAACAAAGATCGAAATCTGAAGGAAAGCAAACGTTTTGTGTGGGAAGGCAGGGCAATTTGCGAACTTCATCCTTCGGCGAGAACCCCGTTGATTCTGCCCTGCCACTATGGGCCTAAGCTCCCCCTGCTGCTGCCTTTTCTTTCCACACTGGCCCCACCTGCTCAATAGCGTCAGTCCAGATCAACCCGTTGAAGCCGGTCGGAATAGCATCGAGATCGTCAGGGTCTGTGATGCCGGGTGCACCATTTTCGTTTTCGATGTTTCCAAGGAAGACCACGGTCGTGTTGGATTGGCGCATCCGGTCTAGGAACCGGTTGGGCCATCCCCATACCAGATGCCTGTAGTTGATCGGCACCCCGATCACGCTTCCGACGCAAGAGGCCGGCAATGCCGTGCTCCATCCAACCTTCATGTAATCAAGGGTGCAGGTTTTCATCTCTGCCTTGGAGAAAGCAAAGCCGGTCGGGTTGATCGCTTTCCAGCGTCCGACGGGTTTGTCGTGGCCATAGACCATGATCTTGTCATCGATCATGATTCCATGCCGATCAAGATAGGCGTGCAAAAGGTCCGCTTCCCGTATCCATCGGCTTTTGAAGTTGATCAGGAAGCGTTGCTCGGGAAAGGCCTTCAGGACTTCGGCCAACGACGGCATCATGCCCTTTCCCTTACCGCGGAATGGGAAGGTCTTGCCGCCATCGGCAGTGTATCCATAGCCCACGTCGAGCGACTTGAGATATTCCAGCGACTGCTCACGCGTGACGCCGCTCCCTTCGGTCCGGCAATCGATCGTCCAATCGTGGAAGGCCACAAACTCGTTGTCGGAAGTCGGGTGAATATCAATTTCAAGGATGTCGGCGCCTGCACGAAAGCTGGCGGCAATCGATGGCAAGGTGTTCTCGATGTAAGGGTTCGTCGGGGGCAACATGCGGTTGGCGGTGCAGGTGTCTTTGTCGATCCCAGCCCGGTCATAAAGCTGATGGATGCCCCTGTGGGCCATCAACCGCGCTTTGCCCTGAGGCTGAGGCGCAAGCCACGATGCATTTGCGAAATAGACCGCGCCGACCACCATGAGCGCTGCAAGAAGAAATGCGCGACGTCGATTCATATGCCGGGGCTCATTCTCAGTTTAATTGACTGTATTTAGGTACATAATGCCGTTGACGAAATGACCCTATTTCGAGCCCTTTGCTAATGATGCCGCGGCGATCAGGCCCGCAGCAGCGAAAAAGAGCACGGCAGCCTCATGCGGCCACGGACTTGCCCAAACACGGGTGTTGAATGCCATTGGGCCAATTGCATTGACGATGCCGTGCAGCCAGATGATCGGCACCAAGCTACCCCGGCCGATCAACCATACTCGCGTAAAAAGGAACGAGAGGGCGATCACGCTGACCACATACAGCGGAAGATAGGTCCAGAAGGGGATCCCGTCCCGCCAATCGGAAAACATCGCCATGGGTGGCAGATGCCACAGGGCCCAGATCACCCCGATTATCAGGGAAGCGCGCAGCTCGCCGCCGCTTTCAAGCAGGCGGGGCAGCAAGTATCCGCGCCAACCGCCTTCCTCTCCGATAGGCCCTGCGCCCATAACCGCTGCAACGATACCGTTGAGGATCGCAGCCGGGAAGATCGTTGCATAGAATGCCCATGCAGGTTGTCCGCCGAGTGCGTCGATAAGGGGCTCATACCCCAACAGGACCGTCAGCAGCAAAACCGCAAGGGGGAAGGGCAGCAATGCTGCAGCATAGGCTCGCCACCCGCAGCGAAATTTCACGAAGGCACGCGCCCATGCCAGGAACTCATCACGGCCGCCTCGCAAGGTCAGGATGGCTGCGGCAAGGCCCGGGCCGAACGAACCGGCCAGAATGACGGCGAAAATGGCTGCTCCTTCAGTGAGCCGGCCGGGCTTGCCCAGAGCGAACCATCCAGCGATCCAGATTGTCCAACTGATCGCATAGGCCAAACCGACAAAAGCCCACGGGAAGGTTTCGGGATGATCAGTCTCAGCTTCGGGCATTGGTGTATCCTTGTATAGCAAGGTTTTGGGTCAAATGAGCAGTTTGGCTCACAGCAGCCTTTTCAGGCCTTTGGTCAGGAGAATGTAGATGAAGGCAGCAAGCGCCAGCGCGACGGGTATGGACCACCAACCCAACAGCTCCTCGCCGGCTGCTCTGTGCGATACAAAGCCTGCCGCTATCCGTCCGTCGGGGTAGCGGAAGAGCCCAACATGCTCATCCCAGAACGGCTTAGCGAGGGCGAGAGCGACGAAGACCGCGATGAACAGGTAGCCGATGGCGAAGGCAAAGCCCGCCAGCACTCGGCTGCCCCCAGCGAGCAAGGTGTGGATCAACCCCTTGCCGATGGTGATCGGATTGAAGTTCTGCGCGCCCTGCGACAGGTAGCTTTCAGCCAAGACTGGGCGCAGGATATCCATCGGCTGGCCCAGCTTCGCCAATGCGTCGCGGAGCTGGGCCGGAGTGCTGGCGCGGCCAGCGGCGAGGCCAAGGCCTTCGAGCAGATGCTGCTCCAGATCATCGCGAAGCTCGCGGCCATCCTCGCCCAATGGTGCAATCAGCTGGTCCAGCTCGGCAAAGTAGGAATCCCACATCTGGCACGTGGCAGGATCATCGAAACGATGGGTCAATTGCGGTGTCCTCCCAGCAGGCCGTCAACGGAGGCAGCCAGCTTCTGCCAGCTCGGGATCATGGCGGCGAGCAAGGCGCTGCCCTTGTGGGTGAGCGTGTAGTATTTGCGCGGTGCCCCCCCATCTCCGTCGCGCAGCTCGGACTGGATTAAACCATCCTTCGAGAGGCGCAGCAGCAAGGGATAAATGGTGCCCTCAGGCACATCGATCGCGGCGCGTTCTGTCAGGCCGGTCACAAGTTCGAAGCCGTAGTGCTCTCGTCGGCTAAGGGTGAGCAAGATGACGAATTCGAGGATGCCCTTGCGCAACTGGACTTCCCAGCGCGCAACCTGCTCACACAACTCGCTCGATTGCCTTGTCATGCAAGGTAATTAGGTCAACCAAGCCTTGCAATGCAAGGCTTTTTAACTTTCTCAGATCTGCGTCGACCCATGCAGACCTTTCTGGCGGCAGTTTGCGCAGCTGCTGGAAGCGGTTGCAAATGACCGAATTGGGGTCGACTTCAGAATGGCAGCTGCTGGCGAGAATCCTGTTGAAGCTGCCAGGCAGGTTTGGAACGGCGCAACACCAGTGAAATCGCCTCATCGGCCGATTCGGGTCGACTACCGCCCTGCCCCGCTGCTGCTTTTCATCGAATAGCGACGACCTTGGTGTGAACGGCGTCGGCGACTGCCTTCCAGCTCTGATCACTGGTCCATGCCGGAAGACCGTCACGCTGCGCAAGCGCAAGGCAGAAGCGGTCGCCGAGCGACAGCCCGTGACCGGCAGTGACAGCCCGCAATCGCCCGGCCATTTGCGCTAAGGCCTTATCGGTCTGCACAATCGTCATCGGCAGAGGATCGAGCATGGCGTCGACCTCGCGCTCGGGCATGCCAAGATGGATGAAGTGGGTGACCACCTCGGCATAGTTGATCGTGCATATCCGGGCGTCTGCTATTGCTCCTGCGACTTTGTCGGCACCCTTCTCTCCCTTCAGCATGGCGATGAGGGCGGAGGCGTCCAGTACGATCTCACTCACTCTCCGCTATCCTCGCGGCGTTTGGCCAGGAAAGCCGCG
>DLOX01000118.1:6861-7774 GCA_002478575.1 Sphingomonadales bacterium UBA7473
TTGGCCAGGAAAGCAGCGACTGAGGCTTCCGGGTTTCCTTCAGTGTACTGCTTCGCCAAAGCCTGAGCGCGGGCCACTGCCTGTGCGGCTGTTCGCAGAACCAGACCGTCCGGCGTCTCATCCAGATAGACCGCGCCGCCGCCGCCGAGCCCGAGCCGCTTTCGGATGTCAGCCGGAAGGCTCATCCGGCCATTGGGCGTGATGTTGACTTGGACTGTCATGCGGGCTCCGACTGCTGCCATGTTGGCCGATGGGAACACCCTAGCCGAAATACTCCTGATATTCAACAAAATGCAATTTGAGACACAAATTATCAGATGGGCCACGTAGAGGCTTGTGTGTCGCAACTGTCGAAAAGCGCCTCAATGACACGTTGTTGCCAGTGCGCACGCCTCTCGCAACAGCGATGGCACATTGTCGTTGCTTGTACGCAAGGGATCGAGCAACGGACGCTTGGTGGCCGGGTCAGATCAGAAACGCTCCCCTCCGCGATCCCGCCCTTTTCACTGTCTCATTGGAGTGGTTCGCTTTCTTGTCTCAAAGAGGGGCCAAATCCGAAACAGATCAGTAGCAGGTTGACTGCCCGTCGCAGCTTTCGACCGAAATTCGGTCTGGATGCGCCTTGCTGACAAATTCCTCAGGCGTCATCGATCTGCTTCGAAACCGAGTTGATCCAGGCATTGATCTCTGCCTCCACCCAGACCGAGCACTTAGGCCCGAGGGAGCGACACTTCGGAAATCGCCCTTCACTCATGCGTTGATAAATCGCCGAGCGACGCAACCCAACCCTGCTAATCACCTCCGGCAGACGAAGCAGGCGGGGCGGCGGAGAGGTGATGGCATTAGTTTCGCAACTGACAGCGCTGATTGCACCTGCGGCACGCTCTGTGGTCCTTTATGATCCTGTCGAATT
>DLOX01000098.1 GCA_002478575.1 Sphingomonadales bacterium UBA7473
AATTCGCCGCGATATTTGGCTCCTGCAATGAGGGAGCCCATATCAAGCGCCATGAGCTGGCGATCCTTCAAACTGTCCGGCACGTCGCCATTGGCAATGCGGAGCGCCAGCCCTTCCGCAATGGCGGTTTTGCCTACGCCTGGTTCACCGATCAGCACCGGGTTATTCTTGGTGCGTCGCGCAAGGATTTGAACCGTGCGGCGGATTTCCTCATCGCGGCCAATGACGGGATCAAGCTTGCCGTCGCGCGCCGCTTCGGTCAGATCCCGCGCATATTTGGCCAATGCATCATAACGATCTTCGGCACTTGCGCTGTCAGCCGACTTGCCCTTGCGCAGCGCATTGATGGCGGCATTCAGCGCTTCGGCCTTCACGTTCGCAGCTGCGAGGGCTTTGCCAGCTACCGTGGTCGTCGCAAGAGTGAGCGCAAGCAAGAGGCGCTCAACGGTTACGAAACTATCGCCTGCTTTGTCCGCTATCTGCTCCGCACTATCGAGGACTCGGACCAGATCATTGTCTAGACCCGGCGTCTGCTGAGCTCCGCTTCCAGACACCGAGGGGATTTTCGCCAAAGCCGCATCGACTTCGCGCACCGCAACGCCCGCATCGCCGCCAGCCGCCTTGATCAGGCCCGCGCCCATGCCTTCATTGTCTTCCAGCAAGGCCTTTAACAAATGCTCAGGCGAAATGCGCTGGTGGTTCAGACGGATCGACACAGTCTGTGCGGATTGCAAAAAGCCCTTGGCGCGGTCCGTAAATTTTTCGAGGTTCATGGTGGTTGCCCACTCCTTTCATGAAGGGATGTAGTGTTGCGTTTTGGCAACACAAGGGGCAGCATCAGTCACTCCATCGGCTTAGGCTGCCAAAGCTCAATCTTTCGGCCTTCAAGGTCCATGATGTGCGCGAAACGACCATTTGCCTCTTCGGGGAAGGTCTTGACTGGTTGAACGCCATGTTCCGCACATTGGGCAAGCATCGCATCCAAATCATCAACCATCAGGTTGAACATAAACTCTTTTTCAGACGGAGCGAAATAATCCGTGTCCGCGCCAAAAGGCGAAAAGACTGTTGCGGCACCCGGGTGAGCAGCGGCGGCATCCGGCGTAAAGACCATGCCCCACTCTTCAATGGGCAGCCCCAAAACCCGGCCATACCATTCGCGCGCCGCGGCAGGGTCAGCGGATTTGAAAAACAGGCCGCCTAGCCCAATGACTTGAGGCATTATGCATCTCCTCTCCTTTGGTTTCGAAGAGTGTGATCCGAGAAGTGGATTGCGGCAAGCGTCAAATATTCAGACGAGAGACTCTTGAACGCAAGCACGTCGCCCCGGCGGAGGCCGGGGCCTGTTGGTCGTTGCGCTCACACTTGCAATTTGTATGAATACGCCTAATAGAGTCCGGCTGCCGCCGGGGGCTACAGGTTGGATAGGGGATGGCGATGGGCAGCTATGTTTACATCATGACCAATAAGCCCTTCGGAATGCTCTACACGGGCGTTACCGCCAACCTCCCTCATCGCGTCTTTGCTCATCGCGAAGGGCGTGGTTCCGCTTTTTGCCGGAAGTGGGGCTTGAAGATGCTCGTCTTTGCCGAAGCCCACGAAAGGATCATCGATGCAATTGCGAGGGAAAAAGCCATCAAGAACTGGAATCGCGTTTGGAAGCTCAGGATGATCTCGGAGCAAAATCCGAATTGGGATGATCTTTACGGTCAGATTAACTCGTAACAACTCTTCAGCCCGGGGAGGCAGGGGTCTGCTTGACGCGAAGGAGTTCTGATTCCGCACAGGCCCCGGCCTCCGCCGGGGCGACGGCCACTCATAGGGAGCTTGAGAACAACCGCCACTCCGGGCATGGTGGGATTATGCAGAGTCGTTTGCCCTTAACTCTCGTCGCTCTGGCCGCCTTAGCGGGATGCAGCAGCACACCACCGGCACCTCCTCCGCAAAATACGACTTCAGTTCCGACGCCTGTTGCGGCGCCAAAGCCACTGCCACCCGCAGCGCCGGCCGCGGCCGATTGGCAGGATCGCCCCGCTGCGCCCGGTCAATGGGTTTATCGGCCAGACAGCAAAGGCTCAATCGCGCTATTTGGCCCCAGTGGTGCCGACGCGCGATTTGCCATTCGCTGCGACATGGGGGCAAAGCGCATTTACTTGACCCATCCGGGTCAATTCCCGGCGGGCGAAAGCGGCAAGATGCTCGTCCGCGCTTCGACCTCGATGAAGTCTTTCGATGCCGGAAACACAGGCGGCTCGCCTGCGCTAGTGGGAGCCACCGTTGATCCCCGCGATCCGCAATTGGACGCGATGGCCTTCAGCCGGGGGACGTTCATGGTGGGGATCAAAGGCATGCCTGATCTGATTGTGCCCGCCTGGCCCGAAATCGCACGCGTGGTGGAGGATTGTCGCGCCTGACACCATATCTGGTGGCAAGACGCGATAACATGACAGCAAAAAAACTTATTTCAAGACTTGATCGTTCACCCTTTTTGATTCAGTTTCCGTCTTGCCGCTCATCAGGTCGGCTTAGGCGCAACTAGCGAAAGGAGGTGATCCGATGTCTCATGGTTCAGCAATGTGGTCGGAAAAGGTGATTGGGGGATAAGCGCGTTCATCCGCGAATGGTCTTCCCCGGTCTATACCTTCTGACCGCTGACCATGCTGAGGGGCTGTTCGATCCGTCGAGCAGCCCCTCTTCATTTGGGAATAGAAGAAACAGGATTTTTACCAACTGGTCTTAAGCAAGAAAACCTTCGGGTTTGAGTTGGGGCAAATGATGATGCGCTTGGCAGTTTTGGTTGTTGGATTGGCCTTGAGTCTTGCTGGTTGTTCTGAAGAACCCAAAGTCGATGATCCTGCCAACGCACCTCAGCTGGGGCAGTGGGGTGTCAATTATCATATCACCAACGTGTCCTTGGGCGGTGGTACGGTCCACCGGTCAAGCTCAGAATTCAGCCGCGCGTTTCGCAAACTTGATCTCAATCCAGGCAATGGCAAAAACGGTTGCGGCGAGCCGGATATGACCGGCGGCACGGCCATCGCTCGCTACACAAGCTATTCCGTGCCGGGCAATTGCACCATCAAAACCGCAAAGCGCAATGGCTACTCAATCCGCGGCACTGGCGAATGCGATGGCGGCGGCACCTTCCAATATCGCGGGAAAGACGGCCCCGGCTTTTTCGATGTCAAAGTCTATGCCTATATCAAACGGCTGCAAGATGACGGGTCAACCGACAGCGGCAATGTGACGATCAATATCGAAGGCCGCCGCGAAGGCGAATGCGTGCCTGTGTCTTCAAGCACCTATTCGTCAGCGCGAGAGATTTAGGCGTTTGCAAAGTCACGCTTAATCTTCTTCGCCAATGACCATTTATGAACCTCGGTAGGACCGTCATAAATGCGAAAAGCCCGGATTTCCTGAAACACCTGCGCGACGATTGTGTCGCTGGTGACGCCCGTTCCACCCATCACCTGTACGCAGCGATCAGCAACCCGGTAAAGCGCTTCTGATACCGCCACTTTCGCCATGCTGCTTTCGGCCGTTCCCAGCGATCCGGTATCCAGCACGCCCGCGCACCAATCGATCATCAATTCGGCTTGCTTCAAATCGATGAGATTATCCGCCAGCATGAAACCAACGCCTTCATGATCGACAAGCTTCTTCCCAAAGGCTTCCCGTTTGCACGCATAGGCCGTCGCAATCTCATGCGCGCGCGTCGCTGAGCCATGCCAGCGCATGCAATGAGAAAGGCGCGCAGGCGACAAGCGGATCTGCGCAAGCTTAAACCCATCGCCAGGATGCCCAAGCATTTGATCTGCCGGGACGCGCAAATTTTCAATGGCCACAATGGCGTGGCCACCGGGCATGCTGCTATCAATGGTTTCAAGCACGCGTTCAATTTTGATCGCGGGGTCAGGCAGGTCAACGAGAAACAGGCACGCGCCTTCCTCCGCTTTGGCCATTACGATCCCGACTTTGGCGCCTTCGGCACCCGTGATGAAGGCCTTTCGCCCATTGATCACCCAATGATTGCCATCCAACTTTGCCGTCGTTTGCATCATTGACGGATCAGACCCGGCCCCTCCTTCCACCGCCGGCTCGGTCATGAAGAAGGCGGATCGCGCTTCGCCTGCCACGAGAGGCGCCAAGAAACGCGCCTTTTGCTCCGCCGTCCCGACTTTGCCGAGCAAATACATATTGCCTTCGTCAGGTGCCATTGTGTTCACCGCCAAAGGCCCAAGCGGAGACAGACCCGATTTTTGCAGGACAATCGCTGTCTCGACTTGCGTCAAATGGCTGCCATCATCGAAAATATGCGGCGTCAGCACGCCAGCCGTCTTTGCGAGCGCTCGCATCTCCTGCACCAGCTCATCCGATGGCCCATGGCTGCCGCAGCGCGGATCAGCTTCAAAAGGAACAACCACATCGCGGACAAAGGCTTCGACTTTAGCGGCAATGGCATGAGCACGATCAGACAAGACAATTCTCCGGATTTCGGGAAGGATAGCATCGCCCAAACCATCCCAGCCTCGCGCGGTCAAGGGCCAGACCCCCTGCTCTTTTTACCTATAGGGCAGGCCGACAAAGCACGGCATAGAGCGCCACAGCATACACTGTGAACAGAGTCGAGGAGTGAGCGTCGATGGTTAGGGTAGGCTTGAAATGGCCAGCTTACTTCTCTTCCAAACACCCTTGCCTTTGCAAGTTTTGTTCATCATAATGTGAAACATGTTCACGGATGTGAACAACCATATTATTGCCGCCAACATCAACACCTAAGAGAATAAGGACAGCATCCATGAAAATTGATCGTGACAAGCTGCTCGATATCTACACAAGAACAATGAGGATCGCGAAGACGGATGAGAAATTCCGCTCGCTTTTGATGTCCGGCAAGTTCGCTTCCATGTATTATACGGTGCGGGGCCAAGAGTTGGTGTCTGCGGCTGCAATGGCCGCGCTGGAGCCGACTGATTATCTCGTCACCACCTATCGCGGGCAGCATGATCAGATCGCTAAAGGGGTTCCCTTAAAGCCCCTTTTTGCTGAGATTATCGGCAAAGCGACCGGGACCTGCAAAGGCAAAGGCGGCGCGATGCACATCACTCATCCCGATAGTGGTGTGATGGTTACGACAGGCGTCGTTGGCTCTGGCCTGCCGATTGCGAACGGCCTTGCGATGGCTGCGCAAAACCGCAAGGATGGCCGCATTGCGGTTACTTGTTTCGGCGATGGCGCAAGCAATATCGGCGCGTTCCACGAGGCGCTGAACATGGCCGAGCTTTACAAGCTCCCCGTCATCTTCATTTGCCAGAATAATCGCTATGGCGAGCATACAGCCTTTGCCGATCATACCTGCGTGGACAGTATTGTAACCCGCGCAGCGGCTTATGGCATGAAGGGCGTGAAAGTTGACGGCAACGATGCCGAAGCCATGTACACGGTCGTCAAGGAAGCCGCAGACCGGGCGCGTGCCGGCGAAGGCCCAACCCTAATCGAGGCCATGTGTTACCGTATGATGGGCCATTTCTTTGGCGCTGACTTCTCTTACATGCCCAAAGAGCATCTTGAAGAAATGGCGCGGGAAGATCCGTTGCCACGCCTCCGCAAGCTGATGCTGGATTATCAATATAGCGAAGCTGAGCTCGACGCGATCTTGGCTGACATTGATGCAGAAGTGGAAGCAGCAGCCCAGTTCGCTTTTGATAGTCCCTTCCCTGATGCGAGCGAACTCAGAATCGATGTCTATGAAGAGGAGATCGCAGCATGAGCGGCAAAATCACCATGGCGGCTGCACTGAACCGCGCCATTGATGAAGCGATGGCCGAAGATGAAGGCGTGATCCTGCTCGGCGAAGATGTTGCAGCCAAGCAAGGCGGTGGCGTGTTCAAAATCTCAGCGGGCCTGACCGAAAAATATGGCGAGCATCGCATCCGGGCTACGCCCATCTCCGAACAAGCGATCTTGGGCGCATGCGTTGGCGCAGCGCTTGCGGGCATGCGCCCCATTGCCGAAATCATGCTGATGAACTTTCTGACCGTCGCGATGGATCAGATCGTCAATCATGCGGCCAAGCTGCGCTTTATGTCGGGCGGGCAAACCAATGTGCCTTTAGTCATTCGCACGACGACGGGCGTGGGCGTCGGCTTTGGCGGGCAGCATAGCGACATGCTTGAAGCCTGGTTTGCTCATGTCGCAGGGTTGAAGGTGGTGACACCTTCCAACGCGGCTGACGCGCAAGGCCTGATGCGGGCTGCCATTGCCTGCAATGATCCTGTGATCTTCATTGAGAATATTCTTTGTTACGGCCTTCAGTCTGAAGATCCCGGCGCGAACCATATCGTGCCATTGGGCAAGGCCGCCGTCGCCAAAGAAGGCACTGATTGCTCGATCATCACTTATGGCCGCACCGTGCTCGATGCGCTGGAAGTGGCTGGGCAATTGGCCGAGGAAGGCATTTCGGTTGAAGTCATCGATCTGCGGACGATCGCTCCATATGACGAAGAGACCGTCACAGCGTCCGTCCGCAAAACTGGGCGTGCCGTTGTGCTGCATGAAGCCGTTAAGGCCTATGGCACAGGCGCGGAAATTGCGGCACGCCTCAATGAAAAACTGTTCGGCGAATTGAAGGCTCCCGTTCAACGGCTCGGTGGAGCCTTCTCCGCTGTGCCGATGGCGAGCGCGTTGGAGCAATCTTGGATCCCAACCAAAGACGGCATCAAGCAAGCCGTTCACGCCACTATGAATTGGAAGAAATAATCTATGGCGAGTGAAATCCGAATCCCAAAAATCGGGATGTCCGCCACTGAGATGAGCATCGCCGAATGGATGTTTGCTGATGGTGATCAAGTGAATGCTGGCGACATCCTCTACACGGTCGAAACCGACAAGACGACGACCGAGATTGAGGCGCAAGACAGTGGCATATTGCGCGTCATCGGTGTTGAAGGGGAACCCTATCCCGTTGGCACTTTGGTGGGACGGATTGAATAGGGGTCTTTCGGCCCCATTGATCTGAAGCCAAGAAGCGCAGAGGGGCGGTGGCATGCCCGCTGCTCTCACTATCTGGTATGATGCCGCTTGCCCATTGTGCACGCGAGAGATTGCGTTGATGCGCCGACTGGATCGCGCAAAGCGGATCAACTTTCTTGCCGTGCAGGATGAAGGCGCATCTTGCCCCATTGCGCCTGATGCAATGCTTGCGCGTTTCCATGCCGAGGAGAATGGCCAGTTGCTGAGCGGAGCGGCGGCCTTTGCAGCGATGTGGCGAGCCATACCAATGCTTCGGCCGCTGGGGCTGGCAGCGCGTATGCCCTTTGTCCTCAGCGCTCTGGAGTGGCTTTATGTCCGCTTCCTTATAATACGCCCCAAACTTGTTAGGATATTGAGCTGATGACCTTTGCCCGCACCCGCACTGAGGCGATGGCGCGACTGTCTGAGTTTTTGCCAAAGGCCGGCAAATCCTATGCGGCCCAGCGCAACTTCGATTTCGGACCGGGCAAGCATCGCGCGGTTTCTGCCCTGTCTCCAGCGATCCGCCACCGGCTGATCACTGAAGAGGAAGTTATCTCCGCAGTTCTTCGCCAGCATCGGTTCTCAGATGCCGAAAAATTTGTTCAGGAGGTTTTGTGGCGGACCTATTGGAAGGGCTGGCTGGAAATGCGGCCTTCGGTTTGGACCAACTACCTTACAGCGCGGGATGTGGCGCTTGACCAGTCGAGCGGAGATGCGACTTATGCTCAAGCGATCAACAGCCAGACCGGGATCGATTGCTTTGACGATTGGGCGCATGAACTGATCGAGACCGGCTATCTTCACAACCATGCCCGCATGTGGTTTGCCTCCATCTGGATTTTCACGCTGCGACTGCCCTGGACGTTGGGTGCCGATTTCTTCTTACACCATCTGCTGGACGCTGATCCCGCCAGCAACACTTTGTCGTGGCGGTGGGTGGCCGGGCTTCAGACGGTTGGGAAGACCTATATGGCAGGCGCGGATAACATCGAGCGCTACACCAATGGCCGCTACTCGCCCAAAGGCCTCAGCAGCTCAGCCGTTGCTTTGCCAACCGAGCCACCAGCGCCGGTCCGCGCGCTGCCATCGCCAGTCGCTCATGATCCTAAGAAGCCCAGCCTGTTGTTGATCACAGGCGAAGATCTTCACCCCGAAAGCTTGGGGCTGGATCCGAAGTCGATCAAAGCGGTTGTTGGGATATCAACTGTCCCGAGCTCACCTTATGGCAGCAACGCGAAACGCTACTGCGCAACAGCAATGGCAGAGGTCTTGCCACGTGCGCAAAATCATTTTGGAGCGAAGGCCGAACTAGCCGACTCTGCGGCGGCCATCGCAGACATCGCTCGCGCAGCAAAGGCGCAGCAGATTGTGACAGCATATGCGCCAGTCGGGCCTGTTGCGACATGGCTGGAGCATGACTTCGGCCTGCCCATTGTGCCGCTCCGCCGCGATTGGGACGAAGCCTTTTGGCCCCACGCCACGAAGGGCTTCTTCCCATTTAAGGAGAAGATACCCAAGCTCTTGAATGACTTGGGTATCGCCTAATCCTATTGCCCGGCCCGGCTCTTGTCCCGCGTTACGCGAAACTCTGCCGTGGGGTACCAATTGGGCCAGCCCTGACCTTCTGCAAGTTCACGGCCGATTTGATAGTTGAGGCGAAGGTCTTCAATCGCGCCGTCCCAGTTCCAATCGGCGCGATATTCGTCTTGCGGCTTGTGATAGCGGTTGGTGGTATAGTCTTCCGCCGCAGCACGTCCGGCTGCGACGCCGCCATTCACCAAATCTTCGCCAGAATCGAAATAGATCATCGGCACACCCCGCTTGGCGAGGCTGAAATGATCGGACCGATAGAAAAAGCCCTTTTCCGGCGTGCTTTCAGGCACAATCACACGGCCTTGCGCAGTTACATATTTCTTCAGGATCGGCTCAAGCTCTGACTTCCCTCCGCCAACGATCACAACATCCTTCGCCCGGCCAATCATGCTGAGGCCATCCATGTTGATACCCCCCACGGTCTTTGCGAGCGGCACGATTGGATTGGCGGCATAATATTCGGAACCCAAGAGGCCCGACTCCTCAGCCGTCACCGCCAAAAAGACCAAGCTGCGATCAGTCGCGCCAGCCTTGGCATGCGCTTCAGCCAGAGCAACCAGCCCAGCCGTCCCGCTCGCATTATCAACTGCGCCATTGCAAACGCCATCGCCTTTGACAGGCTCGCACAGCCCCAAATGATCCCAATGCGCGGAATAAAGCACATATTCTTCAGGCCGGGTTTTGCCGGGCAGGATGCCAATGACATTTTTGGAATTGGCCCGCCGGATCGTGGTGGTGAAAGACAGCGATGTCTTCAAACCCAACGGAACGGCCTTGAAGCCTTTCTTAGCGGCTTTGGCTGACAAAGCTGTCAAATCTTTGCCCGCATCGGCGAACAAGGCTTTAGCAGCATCCAACGTGATCCACGCATTGGCGAGGGTCTGATCCATATGGTTGTTCTTCGCATCCATCCGCACCTGCGGACCAGTCCAGCTGGAGACGACAACATCCCAAGGGTAGGCGGCTGGAAAAGTATCGTGAATGATAATCGCGGCCGCAGCGCCCTGGCGCGCTGCTTCCTCATATTTGTAGGTCCAGCGGCCATAATAGGTCAT
>DLOX01000198.1:0-133 GCA_002478575.1 Sphingomonadales bacterium UBA7473
GGTGGCCATATGCAGAATATGGGTGAAGGCCCGCCCGTGCAGCGGACTTGCGCTGCGGCGGACCGGACCGGTCACGCGATGCTCCATGCGCTCTATCAACAGAGCCTCAAATATGCAGCGGATTTCTTCATCG
>DLOX01000198.1:215-2808 GCA_002478575.1 Sphingomonadales bacterium UBA7473
TTCGCGCTCGATCTGATCATGGAAAATGGCGAGTGCCGGGGCGTGATCGCGCTTTGCATGGAAGATGGCAGCATCCACCGCTTCAAAAGCCATTCGGTTGTGCTCGCAACGGGCGGATATGGCCGCGCTTATTTTTCGGCGACATCAGCCCATACCTGCACCGGAGACGGCGGCGGCATGGTGCTGCGCGCAGGCCTCCCGCTGCAGGATATGGAGTTTGTTCAATTCCACCCGACCGGCATTTATGGTGCAGGCGTGCTCATCACGGAAGGCGCGCGCGGGGAGGGCGGTTATCTGACCAACTCCGAAGGCGAACGCTTCATGGAGCGGTACGCGCCATCCGCCAAGGATCTCGCGAGCCGCGATGTCGTGTCTCGCTCCATGGCGCTTGAAATCCGCGAAGGCCGCGGCGTTGGCCCGAACAAGGATCATATCTATCTGCATCTGGATCATATCGATCCCAAGGTGCTGGCAGAGCGTTTGCCCGGCATTACTGAGAGCGGCAAGATTTTCGCAGGCGTTGATCTGACGCGTCAGCCTTTGCCCGTGTGCCCCACGGTCCATTATAATATGGGCGGCATTCCCTGTAACTATCATGGCCAGGTCGTCACCAGACAAGGCGGCGATCCAGAAGTGATTGTGCCTGGGCTTTATGCGGTTGGCGAAGCGGCTTGTGTGTCCGTGCATGGCGCCAATCGTTTGGGATCAAATTCACTGATCGATCTGGTCGTGTTTGGCCGGGCGACAGGGCTTCATCTGAAAGAAACGATGACGCCCAATGCGCCGCATAAGCCTTTGCCGAAGGACTCAGCGGACCTCGCCTTGGCGCGGGTCGACAAATTCCGTCATGCCAAGGGTGGATCGCCCACAGCTGACATTCGTTTGGACATGCAGCAGACGATGCAAAAGCATGCCGCTGTGTTCCGCGATACAGCCTTGTTGTCTGAGGGCGTCGAAGTCATGGCCAAGGTCAACAAGCGGATGGAAGATGTGGGCGTCAACGATCGCTCGATGATCTGGAACACCGATCTCATTGAAACGCTAGAGCTCGACAATCTCCTCGGCCAAGCGGTTTGCACTGTGGCCAGCGCCCATAACCGCGAAGAAAGCCGCGGCGCGCACGCCCACGAAGATTTCCCCAACCGCGACGATAAAAAGTGGATGAAGCACAGCATCAGCTGGTTCGAAGGCTGGGGCGGCGCAGGCGGGAAAGTCACGCTCGATGATCGGCCTGTGCATGAATATACGCTGACGGATGAAGTGGAATATATTAAGCCGAAGGCGCGGGTTTATTGAGGATTGGTGGCGACGGGCTTTGGTGGTCAAGTTTGTATTTTCTTGACATCTTGGTCTGCTCGCGATACTTAACATACAGCGGTAGTTTTGATTGATATCACCTCCTGAGGGCGCGTCGTTGCTGCGATGCGCCCTCAAATCGTTTGGGAGCAGAGTTGCTGCTCTGCCCCCGCCCGTCGTTACTTCTTCCTTGCCACTTCGACGACTTTGAGGACCAAGGCCGCGAAGGATATTGCCGCCGAAACGATGGCGACAATCAGGATAGCGGTGTTTTGGTCGATAGTGATCACCTCCCTCTGGCGGCGGGTTTGCAGCCAGCGGGCTGCGCTGCCACGAATTGCATAGAGGCGACATTTATGTGAGGCAAGCGACCTGTGATCGCTGTTCAAAGGCTTCTTTGTGGCTTCGTGTGAGTCCAAATCCCACGCTTTGGCTCTCTCGGACGCTTGGTTAGTTTAGCTCGCACGAAGCCACAAAGGCACGAAGGGAACTTCGGCTAGTCGGGTTCACTAAGCCGCATATTGTTCCCGGATGTAGGCATTGTAATATTGTCCTTTGGAGGACGCTTTCAAAAGCCCATCGTACACTTGCTCCGGTACGTTGTAATAGTCATAGCCTTGACCGCTCGCGGGAGGCGAACGAGCTAGAGGTTTGACGAGCAGGACCGGGTTTGGCGGGACTGCCGTGTCTTGCTAGTTCAATCGGAACTTTGGCTGAACGCTTGCGTGGACATTTGACGTTGTTCGCTTGCTGACATCTGCCAATGGTTCGGCCAACGAACTCAAATCAACGATAAATCGCGTTCGATCGTCACGACTTTCCCAATTTATCAACTTGGCACCTTGATGCTCAGCCGCTTCCAACGAAGGAGCGATAAAAGTTTCAAGAGACGAACTAGCTTTGTAGATCAACCGAGCATTTGTCTGATCTTGCCCAAACTGCATTCTCGCTTGTTCGAACACCAACGCTGACTTTGCAATACTGTATATCATCTTCATTGAGAAGTGGTCAGTCTGAGAAGCATCGACGGTCTCTACAACGTGCATCGCACCATTCCGAAGCAGGAAGTCAGCGGGCAGGCCTTCTGCAATCTTATGGTTTTGCACGATGCGATGGGCGTCAAGGCCCTCGCCTTTCTGCGCCAAAACCCGCTCCGCTCGGAAGGCCGATTTAACTTCGTTAAGCAACCTGCTTGGCTTACGTTTGGTTTCCCGGAGCGGTGCTGGCTCGGGATCGATCAAAGTCTTCACCAACCGACTTAGGCAGTCTTCATATTGCGCTGCCGTTCCAGCCTTAA
>DLOX01000083.1:0-5429 GCA_002478575.1 Sphingomonadales bacterium UBA7473
GCCAAGGTTGGGGTCGAGGGTTCGAATCCCTTCGCCAGCTCCAGTTTTCAGCTAAAATTTAATGATTTATGGATTTTAGGGCCTTGCGGCCTCCACTTACATTGTATTGCGACCGCGCGTTTGTCAGCGGTATGTAAGCACGCGGTGTTGGGTCTGTCGTAGCCGCGCTATCGCCGCTGGTTGCCCGCTACTCCCACTTGATGATTCTGCGTGACGCTAAATCCTTGAAATAAAGTGAATAACACTTCTCATGCATGGAAGTGCCGTCGATGATTCCGCCTCTCAAATTCTCTCCTGAAATCATTGCAAAAATCGACGTGAGACTGGCGCCTAACATGTCAACGACAATCGGTAACCTAACAACGCAAGGCTGAACAACCGCAACTGCAGGGGAGATGATTGGCAATTAGGATGAAGATCATTCGCGGATTCAGCCAACAATATTTGGCAGACAGTCTGCGGATTCGATTGAACACCCCGCCGCAAGGACTGTGCTCCATCACTCATAACTCCAGCCATCTCGTTTTCCAGACACTTCGCCGCCCAAAAACCTCCCGAGGCCTTGACGGCAGCGGAACCTTCCAAAAGTATCCAATGGATATAATTTGAGTGTGCCGCAGGGCGAAGGTTCGCGCGACTGTTGGAATGCCGCGCTGAATCTGATTTAGGCCGGCTGTCCAGTACGTGTGCCCCAAACCGCGCAATTGTTGGCACCCGAAGTTCTGGAGTTGAAAATGTTTGCAGTTCAACATGTTGAGCGTGACAATCAGAATCTGAGTTGCGGCGTATCGACTGCTCTCAAGCAGATCAATGGGAAGAGCGTGCTTCATATTGGCTGGATCGACTGGGACAGCGGTTTTCGCGGGACCGCTCTGCGGGTTGGCGACGACATCTTGGCCATCGACGGCGAACAGATCCCTGAAGATGTCGATATTGCTACTGCGAAGCACCTGGTCGGCCAGGATGGTGAGCCGGCAAACTGGGTCGCGAAGGGTGCGAATAGCGGGCGAGAGGCTACGCTGACAATCCGCCGAAAGTGCTATCCTGGGGTGGGTTGGACGACGCTCGATGTCGTGGGCAAAATCCTTGCCGAGCGAACATTTCTCGACAGCGAAGGGCGTCGGTTGATCGGAGAAGGTGGCCCGCCACGACTCGCAAACGATGGCTTCCCCGACAGCTGGAGCAGCTGGTGTGAGCGCCGCAAGTATGTGTGGGAACGGCAACTGGACGGCATGATCTGGGACAATCATGGCGACAATCGCATGGCGCTTGCCGATCATGTCGCGGATCAAGATCGGATCGCCTTCCTCGGCGAGACCTACCCTGGACCATTTGCCGAGGCGGTAACGAAGGATTGGGAGGCCGTCCGCGAACTACTGGAGGGACGGCGTTACGAAGTTGATCGCGCCGAGTTGCTGTTTCGCGATGACGAGAAGAAGATTGTGGCTGCCGCAACCGCAGCCGCCAAGCAGGGATGGGCTGACTTCTGCAGCGAGCGCGAGCAGGAAATCATCGAAATACCTGAGAATCTGACCATCGGCGATAGCGATTTTGGATCTGTCGCAGGCAAATTTCTGCTGCTGCCGCTATCGGCTCCCGAACAGTGGATTACGGATGTCGGGCTGTCTTTGGTAACTTGGCGCGTGCGCGGCCATTGGGTAGTTGCCAAGCTCGAATCGGACAGTTTCAGTCGGGCTTGGCGCGCCCAGATCCGGTTCCGGCACAACGTCGCACCTGAACTGAATGACGCGGTTGCGGTGGTCGGTCGCATCTCCGGTCAGCCGCGTTTGATCCATCCGACTGGCGCGGATGTAGCGGTGCCGGCCTTGGAAGTTGAACCTGTTGCCGTGCTGATAGGCGATGATGCCATCGCCATGTTTGCCGACCTGACGACAGCTGAAAGCGAAGTTTCATTCGCCGGCGAAGCGGAAGTCCGGCCGCTGCCTGTTCCAGTACTGCCTGCGAACGCCGAACCGGCGCAGGTCATGGAAACGCTGTTCGACGCATTGCACGCCCGTAACGACAAGGCCTGGTATTCCCTGTTTGCCGACTGGCAGTTGCTCGACGAAGGCGGAGAGACCTACTTCTATCCCTACTGGCCCTATGCAGAGATGCGAAAGGACCATGACTGGATCAAGTCCCGCAGGACTGTCCTCGAAGATACCGCAGCACTGCGCGTTGTCTGGACCGATGAACCGGTCGACATCACTCCCGTCGGTTCCGGCGGATTGCCGAAGATCAGACGAATACGGATCGAAATCGATCACGTCGGCGAATTTGGCGGCGAGTACCGCGCCTACAATTCGGTTGAAGTCAACCGCCACTGGATGCTTGGCCAGATTGATGGCGGACCATGGCGGATCCTGACCCAGCAGGGAATCTGACAATGCCCGATTACCGTAATCAATACACTCTGACGGTCGCTTATCTGCAATCTCCCGATCGTGAGATCGACCGGTCCATACGATCTCAGCTGATTGCCAAAGCTGAACTGATCCACGCCAACCGCAAGGGCCTCAACGACGGAATCATCGCGCTGGTCGAACAGGCGCTAGCCGGGGTTAGAAAAGGCGATTTCGACAAGCTCAAATTCGAGAACGATTGGATCGCGTTGATTGAAAAGGCACGCTCGAAAATCAAGGAAATCTTTGAGAGTGAGCCGACTTCAAGAACGCTTACGGGCAAGATGAAAGTTTACTGGTCAGATCTCAACTATGATGAAGATCAAACCACCAGGACCTCCCATCTCTATCCATGGAGACAGGGTTTTGTGGCGATGTTGGAGCATTGGGCGGCCGTTTCGAAATTGATTGTTGAGACGGACAAAAAATGGACTGCTCTGAAAACGATGTCGGGAAGCAGGGTGGATCCCGAAACACAGGCAATCAAATTGATCAACGAAGCCTTGACACGTGCCATCGCGAGCCAGGGTGGAGCCTTGCGGAAGGCGATCGATATTATCGGCCGATCGAACGACGAAGTGGACAAGGTTAAGGCGAAAATCCCGACTTTGTGGAAGAGCTTTAAAGACAAAGGAACCGGGATCGCGATCGGTGCGGCTGCGGCGGCGGCAGGCTTCACAGAAGCCCTAGGGTTCGTCTTGGCAGGGACGATGGCAACAGCTGCAGTGATAGCTTCTGAAGCTTTGGTCAAGACATCAGAGGCAAAAGAAAAATTCAAAACCAATGCAAAATTTTATCAGAAGATAATTTCTGAATACGGTTATACGATTGGCATGTTTAAAGAAAACAAGATCCTGATATCAAAATTTTTGGATCGATATAACATGAATGACGTCAGAAGAAATTTTGCCCTCACGAATACGGTCTTTTCAATTCTTGAAAAAGAGCAATCCAATATTATAAACCCGATTGGCCTTCGTAACGATCTTGTCGAGTTCGTTAATGAACTCGTAAAAAAGGCGCAGCTTGCCATGACTGAATGCGAAGCACAATCGGTCGCGTTTGAATCAAAGAATAAGGCGATCTTCGTCGGAGCCATTTTTGACGACACCATTCAAACTCTCACAAATATCAACGCGGCGAAGGTTTATCTTGAAGAAACGCGAGCGGTGGTGAATCGGAAGCCCGATGGAACTATTGCCGGCCTCAGCGAAACACTTCGATCCAAGATGATCGCCTTGAAGCAGGCAACTGATCAATTTGCGACGTTGGTTGACGACGCAGACAAGCTGGTCTGGCTGGCCGAGTCAGCAAAATTCAGACAAGTCGTTGACGTTGAGATTGAGAAGCTGTTCAAAGAAATGATCCAACCGATGATTACATATGCGGATGAACTTGAACGCGACGCAGCAGCTTTCAGCTCCGATGAGGAGCGCGCCATTTATGCGAAACAGCTTGCAGCGCTCTGAATTGACCGCTTTCTGGCCCCTGTCCGGTTGTCCATACGGCAGCGCCGACGATCGGAGGAGTTCAATCCATATGTGCGCGTAACAGAGGCGGCGTGGATTTACCGCGGTAAAGGGTTGACCTTCAGTTCGGTAATTAGCAAACTAACGAAATTATGTCTCTGATCCCTTGCCAGCGTCCTCGTTTCCCGATTCCTCAGGGTATCGCCTACTTCAACTGTGCCTACATGTCGCCGCTGGCGAATGACGTGCTGGCGGCGGTTTCAGCAGGAGCTGCGTTAAAGGCCGCACCTTGGGACTATAAGCCGGAGGATTTCTTCACGCACGCTGAACGCGCGCGCGGTGCATTTGCCGATTTGGCGGAATGCGACCCTGAAGCAATCGCATTGGTATCGTCAGCTTCCTATGGCCTCGCGATCGCCGCGCGCAACCTCCCGCTCCGCCGAGGACAGCGCATTCTGGTGCTGGACGGCCAGTTCCCGTCCAACGTTTATGTCTGGCGCGAATGTGCAAGCGAGGCGGGCGGCAGCGTTGAGACCGTTACGCGCGCCGAGGATCAGTCCTGGGCGGCAGCGCTGCTCGAGCGACTGGCCGACGATGTCGCGATCGTGGCGGTGTCGAACTGCCATTGGGCAGACGGCAGCCTGATCGATCTTGGCACAGTTGCCGCGGCTTGCCGAAAGGTTGGGGCAGCCCTGGTAGTTGATGCAACGCAATCGCTCGGCGCGATGCCGATTGATCTTGGCGAGGTGCAGCCCGACTTCCTGGTAGCCGCTGCCTACAAATGGCTGATGGCACCCTACGGCACCGGCATGCTCTATGTCGCTCCGCAGCATCGCCGCGGAACTCCGATCGAGTACAATTGGATCAACCGCGGTGGCAGCGAGGATTTTGCGCGGCTGGTCGATTATCGAGACGATTTCCAGCCTGGCGCGCGCCGGTTCGACATGGGGGAAAAGGCCAATCCGCCCCTGCTGATGGGTGTGGTTGCTGCTGCCGACATGCTGCTTGAGTGGGGCGTCGAACGGATTGCGGCGACGCTGGAAGTTACGACCGAGCAAATCGCAGCCCGAGCCAGCGCGCTTGGCTTCGAAACGCTCGCCAAAGCGGACCGGTCACCACACTTGCTGTCGATTCGCTTTCCAGGCGCGATGCCGAAGGGCGTTGGCAGCCAGTTGGCGGCCAAGGGAGTCCACCTTTCGGTTCGCGGGCAGTCACTGCGGATCGCGCCGCATGTCTACAACAACGATGCCGATACTGACCGCTTGATCGATGCGCTGGCCGGTCTGTGATGCCTGCGTTTTCGTCCAGGTCCGAAATGAGGTGAATGGCCAGCTATGAGTCAGCGTTTCGAACTTATCAGCCATGTGCTGTGCCCCTATGTCCAGCGCGCCGTGATCGTGGCAAGCGAACTTGGCATCGATCTGCAGCGGACCAACTTCGATCTGGCCAATAAGCCGGACTGGTTCATGGCGATCTCGCCGACCGGCAAGGTCCCCCTGCTGCGGGTAACCGACAACAACGGACTCGAGCGCATTCTGTTCGAAAGCGCCGCGATTTT
>DLOX01000083.1:5495-5804 GCA_002478575.1 Sphingomonadales bacterium UBA7473
CCCGCCGCAACCCTTGCAGCGGGCCCGCGCGCGGGCCTGGGTCGAGTTTGCGTCCGGCACCTTGGCTGCGATTGCTGGGCTGTACAGCGCGGACAATGCGGCGACCTTTGACGAGCGGTCACAGACATTGCGCCAGCGGTTCGGTCAGTTGGAGGTAGAGCTTGAAGGCCCGTGGTTTGCAGGCGACGCCTTTGGTCTTGTCGATGCAGCTTTTGCCCCGGTGTTCCGTTATCTGGATGCTTTCGAGGCCCTGTTGGGGCTGGAGCTTGCTGGGAACCAGTCGAAGGTAGCTGCCTGGCGGGCACTGCT
>DLOX01000014.1:0-4368 GCA_002478575.1 Sphingomonadales bacterium UBA7473
CGCCGTCCGATTTTGGCGCCGTTGCGCGTAAGGTGGACCCCCGCCACGCTGAGCTCAGCCCGCTGTGTCGTGTGAACCGCCAGGTGGGCGACGAGTTCGCTCTGGACGAAGCAGTCGCCAGCGTTCATGAATACCACAATGTCGTCGGCGGCGATATGGCTGCGCAAATGAGCGAACGCCAGGTTCATCGCGTTGTAAATACCGTTGTCATGACTGGCAAGTACAGTGGCTCGCGGGTACCGCGCAGGTAAGGTGTCGTCGTGACACTTGACGAAGATCCAGTGGTGTACATCCAGCCGGGCATCAAGATTGCAACTGTCGTACGTCGCTCTCAACGGGGCACCGTCCTGGTATACGACCGTCACGATATGCAGCGTCATTTGAACTCTCATTCGGTCGATTTTCGCAGCTTTGAACGTATGGCCACTGCCAGGATGCCAGCGGTGACAACATAGCCGGCTCCAATCCCGACGGCGGCCATCAGCGGCGTGTCTAGCCATCGCGTTCCGGCAAACGTTGTGCCTATAGTGACTCCCCCCCCAGTGAGGATGGCAATCGCACGGGCGCGCGCCATCTGAAAGTACTCGGCTATTAGGCCGAATGGACGATAGGCTGCGACGCCGAGGCTTGCTGCGACCAATGCATAGAAGTAGTTGTTGGCGCTAGCGTACTTCACGGGCAGTAGCGAGTCCTTGAGCACCGTGTAAGCCAGTACCGCGATCAACGCGAACACTGCGTTGATGCCCAGGAAGCGCAGGAACCAGCGGGTAGCTACTGCAGATAACCGGTTGCCCCTTCGGAGTTCGGCGAACAGGCGGGGATAGAACGCGTTCGTGAGTGACTGATTGAAGTTGGCCATGATCGCGGCTAACGTTGCGGCTGCAGTGTAGATGCCTGCAGTGGTCAGCCCAAATACATGCGCGACGATTGTCTTGTCGGATTCGTTCAAGCCCCAGGCGCCGAAGAGGGCCACCATCGAGGGCAGGCCGAACGCCATAATTTGCTGACCGTACTTCGAATCGAGCTTCGGCTTTATCAGCTGCTCCAACCGGCCCCAATACCGGAACCACAACATAACCGTCTCCGCGCACATCAGTGCGAGGATGCGCTCGGCGGCCGAAGCGGCTATAAGGGTGATCAGTAGGTATGTCAGTGCCAGTGCTATAACGTTGTTCAGTAGGGTTAGTCCTGCGTACGTGGCTGCCCGTTGTTCCGCTATGTATTCGGTCGATGCCATCGAGCTAGCGAAGCGCACCAGCGCGAACAGGGGGACCAGCAGGAGCAATGGATCAGGCAGAGAGCCGCTCTTCCACAGTAGAACCGCAGCGGCCTGCAGCACGCTGAACATCATCAGTGCGACGGCGATGGCTGTGCGCCGGAACCGGTCGTATTCAAGGTCGTTCAGCGTTGTTTTGTTAACTGCGATCAGCCCGTCGGCGGCCATCGAGACCATCGGGGATGCAATGTAGAACGCGCTGAGGAAGACGCCAATGCGGCCGTACTCGTGGGGCGCCAGCAGATGCGTCATCAGTACTGCGCTTGCTAACCCGAGCAGCGCGCTGACGACGGTCGTGCCGAGATACAGGATCGTGTTGATCCAAGAACGCCTCCCGCTCACACCGACCTCTGTAGACTTAGGGCCGGCGTACATGCGCAGCCGCTCATTCGAACTCACCAGCTGCTTTTAGTCGGTCGAAGTGCTCTATGTCGCGGTAATTCAAGACGCGTGCGGGATTGCCGCCTACTATCGCGCACCGGGGTACGTCCTTCACGACCACGCTGCCCGCGCCAATCACCGCACCCTCGCCGACCGTGACGCCGGGCAAAATGGTGACGTTTGCACCGCACCATACGAAATCACCGATTGCCACAGGCTTCGGGATGTGGATGTCGTCGTAGGGGATACGCGAACCGGCTGCATAGTTATGCGTAACCGAGTAGATTGTTAGGCCCCGTCCGGGATGGAAGTAGCGACCGATCGAGACACCTCCGCCACATTCGATGAATGTATCTGACTTAACGTGTGATGTGGCATCAATGCGGAACTTCCGTACATCGCCGGCAATCTCGAAGAAGTGGCCCCCTTGAGGTACAAACTGGAGTTGTATCCCGTGACGACGAAGCCTTTGCAGTCGAACCTTGGACATGAGCGAGGTCCATTTGGAGCCGATCCGGTCCACGTTCAGAAACATAAGGCTGGTAATGAGAAGGCGTTGAAGCATGTTACTAAATAGGTTAGGAAGCACTGGTCTGGTTCGCAGACATTAATCCCGTACCTAGGAAGGGGCGCTCCAGCAACTGTGAGAGCGGAATTGCGGTCACGACGTTGTCGAATCGCTCGCCGGCATGATAGCCCGAGGAAACTTCACTCCAGTTCGTAGCAAATCTGTACCCCCATCGCTCTAACAGGAGATGCATCGCGGCGAAGGATGGTGCCTGAAGTAAGTCCGGCAAAAGGTGATAAAGAAATACTGGTTGAACTCCCGTGCCGGCCAGATTTAGCAGTGGCGTTGAGTTATAGGATGCAACAGCTTCCGGGCGGAGTTCCGCGATTAAGGCCTCGAATGGCTGATTGCCTTCTATAACTCGCAAGGTCGGGAATTCATTGAGGATTTGGCTCGTGATCTGGGCGCGGGCTTCTGATTGTTCTCGTGGATGGAACTTGAATAGCACTTCTCGGTAGCCAGCGCACAGCGCGCTGAGAATCCGGCGTAATCCTGCTTCGTAGTTGGATGCAGTTTGTATGTACTCGCTGTAGAACGGTTGGTTTAGGAATACCACGCGACCTGTCCATGTCTTTACCCTGGGCAGCGTTGGCCGCGCAATGATGTTGACGGGCACTTTTCGTGAGATGGCCAATTGCCGATATAGAAAAATGCCATCAAGATAGCGGTCATCCATCATCGGGAACAAGATGCCGTCAAACTTGGTGAAGTGCGTACGCCTTAACCCTGGAATGGCGCGCATGCTGGCTTGCAGTAAACGGTTCTTCCAGTTGTAAGGTTCATGCTGCTTGAGGGTGAGAGGTATGTAAGTGCCAACTCCTCCATCTTCAATGAGATAGGCGGACCCGCCACGCTCCTTGAAGGTAATTGCTACAAGCTGATTGAGCAATTCGTACTCCGTGAACAGTATCAGTGTGTCTTCATCCGTTGCAGACAGTTGCGCGCGTATGCGGCGTTGTGCCCCAAAGTACCGGAGCCAAGCCTTTCTCCATGGGAAGTGTGCCGGCGTGCGAAATGTCAGGATGGATTCGAAGAGTCCCGGGTCCAGTTTGCTTGTCAACTTGTGAGGAATGGCTATCAGCGCTGTGCGCATTCCTGCAGCCCTCAGTTCGCGTGCGAGCCGCTCAGCCTCAAGATATTGGTAGTCATTGTTGACGAGGAAGTAGAGCATCAGTATGGCTTCACTGGCTTAGTGTTTGCCGTTTCAGTCAACCTTCGAAAGGTTGACGAATTCACGCAGGATGCGCAGCCCCACTTTGCCGCTCTTCTCCGGATGGAATTGCAGGCCAGTTATATTGCTACGGCGCACAGCGGCTGTTATCGGGTCGCCAAGGAACCGATAAGTCGCTAGGAGGTCAGACGGTTCGTCGGGTTCCAAGTGATATGAGTGGACCAGGTAAACAGATTCCCCATCATCGATAAGACGCAATGGGGTGCCTTCCCAGGACATGCCCTGTGATCGTTCGAGACTCGCCCAGCCGATGAAGGGAGTTTTGCGTGGAATACCCTCAGAGCTCAGTTTGGCGATCTCTCGAACGTGTCCGGGGATGAGGCCCAAGCCTTGATGAAAGCCAAACTCATCGCTAGAACCAGCCAGCATCTGCATTCCCAGGCAAATGCCGAGTAGGGGGCGGCCAGCGCGCGCGTGGTCGAGAATGGGCTCGATCAATCCGTTCTTAGCAAGACCATCCATCCCATCCCGGAAAGCTCCGACCCCAGGTAGTACTAGCGCAGACGAATCTCCGATCAAGGCTGGATCGCCGGAGGTCTGACAGGTGGCGCCACAATGCTCAAGCGCACGGCGCACGCTCAACAGGTTACCGCTGCCGTAATCGATGATAGTGATAGTCATGGTTGCCGAACTTCTAACGAGGCATTGCGTAGGGCGACCCGGATGTCCGCCAGTGTTCCACGTTTGTAATGAAGAATGTCGGCCATGGCCACTGCATCTGCATGACCTTCTGTAATCGCGTGTGCAGCATCAGAAGGTTTGCCCATACCTCCACTGGCAATGACAGGCACAGATACGGCAGTCGAAACAGCACGAATGAGTGCTGTTTCGAAACCCTGGCGGGTACCCTCGTGGTCGACAGATGTCAGCAAAATTTCGCCTGCACCAAGTTCGACGCCGCGCCGGGCCCAT
>DLOX01000014.1:4413-5215 GCA_002478575.1 Sphingomonadales bacterium UBA7473
CGCGCCGGGCCCAATCGACGACATCGAACCCGGTGGGTTCTCTGCCGTTGTCTGTATATGCTTCCCATCGGCCGGGGGCAATCTTCTTGGCCTCAATGGACAACACCATACACTGTGACCCGAACTTGTGAGCTACCTCCCGAATCAACTCGGGCCGCTTGATCGCAGCGGTGTTGATACCTACTTTGTCTGCACCGGCCCGAAGGACATCGCGTACATCATCTACCGAGCGAATACCTCCCGTCACGGTTAGCGGTATGAATACGTCCTGTACGGTACGCTTGACTATTTCGTGCAAGCTGTTGCGACCATACAGGCTCGCAACCACGTCGACGTAAAGCAACTCGTCAGCACCATCTTCATAGTACTGTCGCGCGAATGTCTGTGGGTCACCAATGACTCGTAAGCCTTCGAGGTTTATCCCTTTGATGAGATTTGGCCCCTTGATGTCAAGCCTGGGAATAAGCCGGGTCTGCATGTTGTGCTATGCCGCCTCAGCCTTCATTCCAAACTGGGTGCTTCAACTGCCACCCATCGGTCGTTTTTTCCCACAGGTGATCAGATCGCCAGCTGTCCACGACTTCTTGGAACTCATCGTCCGTGATGCCACAGTACTCAAGGAAGTCTTGGTAATGCTTGCGCGGGAATTCCCCATCGTAGCGTTTGACCAGCGCAATGCCTTCATCGCGGCTAATTTTTCCGTCGCGGATCTCATGTGCTGAATCAGAGGTGGTCCGCCCGATGCCGAATTTGATGAAACCCAGATAGTAGTGGTAGCCATCAATTTTGTCGTCGAGGCTCG
>DLOX01000241.1:0-842 GCA_002478575.1 Sphingomonadales bacterium UBA7473
GCTTCCATCTCGGCCCGCCCCGCGCTTGGAAAGGCAACCAGCCTTCCCGGCGCGCGGATCAGTCCGATATGTTCGCCATTCCGCCGCCTCGAAGGTGCGGTTAATAGGCCCTTAAGCTCGGGTGTTGATCAGCGCTGACGGTTGCGCTGGACAAGCTCAGCCAGCTTGATGCTGGTGCCCGCGACACCGCTGCGGGCATAATCCGCCCCCACTGAAAGCGCTGTCGCGGCAGCCTCTGCAAACAGGCGACCGCCAACCGAAATCACGGTGGGATGTTCGGCGGCAACCAGCCGGCTGTGCGCAATCGCGCTGCGCAGCTGCGACAAGGCATGGGGCCGCAGCAAAGCATCGGACAGGCCGAGATCCAGCGCGTCAGGGTGCTGGGCGTTGATCTGGTTGGTCAGCGCCTCCTCGCTATCGGGGAAGGCCATGTCGACCTGCCAGCCTGACGCCAGAAACTGATCGGCGAGCAGCGTCGTCCCCAGCATATGCGGCTCGCCCGGAGCGGTCGCGAGCAGCACCCGGTAACGGCTGTTGCGGATCGTTTGGGGTGATGGGCTATAGCGCACCGCATGCCCGGCCAGTTGCAGCATGCTGAGCCCGATGGTGAGATCGATCTCGCTGCATTGATCATCCAGCCAGGCATCCCCCAGCGCACGGCCGGCGGGTTCGATCAGCAGCGACACGATCGCGTCGGCGGTCCAGCCATCATCGGCAAAGGCCGCCACCAGCCGGTTGAGGCCAAGGTCATCCGCGTTCAGCGACAATTCGACGAGTTGGGCGACATGCTCGGCCACCGCCGGGGGCAAAGCCGAGGCGGCGCGCAGGTTCAGCGGCGCATC
>DLOX01000241.1:960-7662 GCA_002478575.1 Sphingomonadales bacterium UBA7473
AGCACTTCGATATGGTTGTGGCGGCCGTCCTGCCGGATCGATGACCACAGCGTTTCCAGCGCCGCGGGCGAGCCTTCAAGTGTCTGGAGAAAGTGGCCATCTTCGAACAATAGCATCCCGGTGACCCCGAGACTCCGGTTGCGCGCGCGGGCCTTGGCCACCAGCAGATCAAGGTCGCCCGCCGACGGTGCGGCTGTGGCGGTGCTCTTGTATGTCAGGCAGGCGCTCCAATCGGCAGCGACGCCATTTTCCGCAGGTCCACCGGTCATGACATTTCCATCCCCTAACGGGATGAGGAAGCACGGCAATCAAGGCGCGGGAGAGCATCGCCAAGCGGTCCGGCAGACGATCCCCATCCGCCCATATATCCCATCCATCACGGTGCGGGCCGAGGTGATGCGGGCTGGCATTTCTTGCGCCTTGCCGATCGCGTTTCGCAGGGGCCTGCTATCCATCAGGAACACCGCAACATCCGCTTCGCCGCGCCAATGGTCAAGCGCGAAAGTCACCATGATGGCGCTTTGTCGTGTGTTGCGTAATCGACGCTAGGTGTGAGGGCGGAGCGGCCTGAGCGCACTGCGCCGGTCAGGCCATTGTCGCAGCAGTCAACCGGTCCCGAACGATCCCCGCGCGGGGTGCTTCAGACTGCGATGGCTGGGGCGGAAGGATTCGAACCTTCGCATGCCGGTACCAAAAACCGGTGCCTTACCGCTTGGCTACGCCCCAGCAAGAGCGGCGCTCTATAGCGGCTTCGATCAGGATGTGAAGGGGGCGAAAGCGCATAAAATTTGCGCTTTCGCCTTGCCCATCAGGCCGGTGGGCCAGCAACCAGCCGCTTGCCTTCAAAGTCGGAAGCGGCGTGGCGTTCTTTCAGCTGGGTGTCCTCATCGCCCCACACCTTGTTGACGATCCGCCCGCGCTGCACCGCGGGGCGTGCGTTGATTTCTGCGACCCAGCGGGCGACGTTGCGATATTCGTCGATGCTGAGGAAGGTCTTGGCGTCGTTGTAGATATTGCCCTCGGTAAACGGCGCCAGCCAGGGGAAGTTGGCGATGTCGGCGAGGGTGTATTCATCGCCTGCCAGAAACCGGCTCTCGCCCAGTCGCTTGTCCGCGACGTCGAAGATTCGCTTGGTTTCCATCGCATAGCGGTTGATGGCATATTCGATCTTCACCGGCGCATAAGCATAGAAATGCCCAAAGCCACCGCCGAGATAAGGCGCGCTGCCCATTTGCCAGAAGAGCCAGTTAAAAGTTTCGGCGCGAGCGGCGCCTTCGGTCGGCAAAAATGCCCCGAACTTCTCCGCCAGATACACAAGCATCGATGCCGACTCGAACAAGCGTGTCGGCTCCGGGGTTGAGTGGTCCATCATGGCCGGGATCTTGGAATTTGGATTGATGCTCACAAAGTCGCTGCCAAATTGGCTGCCTTCCCGAATGTTGATCATCCAAGCGTCATATTCAGCGCCAGCATGGCCAAGCGCCAATAGCTCTTCGAGCATCACCGTCACTTTGACGCCATTTGGCGTGCCCATGGAGTAAAGCTGAATAGGATGCTTGCCGATGGGCAGCTCCTTCTCATGCGTCGCGCCAGAAATGGGTCGATTGATATTCGCAAACTGGCCACCATTGGCCTTATCCCATGTCCAAACAGCGGGGGGCGTATAGTCGGACAGGGTCTGCGTCATGATCATCTCCTAAAGGCTGAATGCTTTGGGAAACATATAATGACTTGATTGGGCTTGGGTAGGGGCAGTGGAGCGATCAAAGCAAGTTCAGGGCCTTCATGCTGACCATGCGGGGACCAGCGACAATGATATGATCCTCGAGCCGAATAGAAAGCGGTGCCAAGATGTCTGCGAGGCGATGGGTTAAACGAATGTCATTCCGGCTGGGCGTCGGATCGCCGCTCGGATGATTATGCGCCAATAGAATCCGGCTGCTTCCGAGATTCAAAGCGTCGCGAATGATATCTCGATAGGGCAGGGTCACAAACTGGTTCGCACCGCTCGTTGAAATCGTCCGGCCCAAGATGCCATATCCATCGGCAAAGTGAACCGCAGCGAAATATTCCTGCTTGGCACGTCTAAGCGGGTGAAGAGAGGGGAGCGGCATATCGTTCATTGTGCCGCACCTGCTGCGGGACATCGCCAAGCTTGTCTAAGCAAGACAAGTCCGAAACGAATGCAGCTATGTTCAATTTGGTTGGACGCGTGGCCGCGGGTCTGCAGGGCGACGTCATTAGATGGAAGTTGGAGGCCCGACCGGGAATCGAACCCGGGTACACGGATTTGCAGTCCGTTACGTCACCACTCCGCCATCGAGCCTCGGAGAAGGCGCTTCCCTTGGTCTCGGGAAGCCGCCAAGTCAAGTGTTAGTCGAGGTCGGACGCTGGCAATTAGGGGTTGAGCGGCAAGCAGCCATTGCCTGCAGCTTTCACTTGCGCGCACAATTTATCGGCAGCGGCGGCGCTGGCGATTGGGCCCGCTTGGAGGCGTGTGACGGCACCTGCCTTCACTAAATATGGGGTTAGACCAGAAAGGCCGTCAACACGCTTTTCCAAAGACGAGAAGAGCGCGCGGGCACGAGATTCCTCTCCAAATGCGCCAAGCTGAACGCGCCAGCTTTTTCCAGTGACGTCCGCAGGCTTTGCCACGGACGGCTTTGGTGCCGGCGGTTTTGGCGCCGCAACAACGGGCTTGGGCTTAGGTGTGACGACGGGTGCAGGTGCTGGTTCAATCGGAGCCATGTCAACGGGATCAGCCGCAGATGGCGTTGAAGGGGGCAATTCGACGGGCTTGACCACGCTTGGCCGAACGGGCGCTGGCCGTGCAGGAACAGAAGTCACTGGCGCAAGGACAGGTTTAGCGGCTGCCAGTTCCAAATTGCGGGCCATGGCTAGGCCCTTTTGCCGTTGATCAATGGGAATATAGCGATCCATTTGCGCCAGGCTGGCAGAAGCTGGCGCGAGGCCGGCCGCCGAAGCGCGTGTCATGAGTGCGTAAGCGCGCACCCAATCCTTGGTAATCATATCGCCGTTAAACAGCGCAGTGCCCAAAATATATTGCGAACGTGGCTCCCCACGGGCAGCGGACTTCTCAATCCAAGGCATAGCTTGTTGGCGATTGCCATTCTGGAACTGGACGAGGCCATAATTATCTTCGGCTTGCAGATGGCCCTGAAGAGCCGCTTTGCGATACCAATCTTCGGCTTGGAGAAGGTCAACAGCCACGCCGCGACCGAGCTTGTAGGCTTGGCCCATATTGAACTGCGCATCTGCATCACCTGAAATGGCAAGTGGTCGCCACGCCTTTATGGCTGCTGCGTAATTGCCTTTGGACCAAGCATCGACACCCGCTTTGACATCAGCTGCTGCGGGAGTCGCAAGCAAAGCAAGAGGCAAAGCGATCAAGCTGACAAGGGTGTTACGCATGGTCAATATTCTCCAACTCGACTGGTCGATCATCGCCTTACTATGCGATCCTTAATAGCTTCTTAGCATAAACTAGCCGCAGAAAAGCGCAAAAGCCGAAACTTGGTGGGCAATGTCATGAAAGTGAACCGTCGTTAACCATTTCTTAGCCCTAATGGTGGAATTGAGACGCTGACGTTCGACCAACCAGCAAGGATACTCCATGCGCGTTCTAGCGATGGCATCTCAAAAAGGCGGTTCCGGCAAGACAACCTTGTCCGGCCATCTCGCCGTCCAGGCCCAGCTTGCTGGCGCTGGACCTGTAGTGCTTATAGATATTGACCCTCAAGGATCGCTTGCCGATTGGTGGAATGAACGGGACACCGAATTTCCCGCTTTCGCCCAAACTACGGTTGCGCGGCTTGCAGGTGACCTAGAGATTTTGCGGCAACAAGGCTTTAAAATGGCGGTGATTGATACGCCGCCTGCCATTACAATGGCGATCCAAAGCGTGATTGCCGTAGCTGAACTCATCGTCATCCCAACCCGACCAAGTCCCCATGATCTTCGGGCAGTGGGCGCAACAGTCGATCTTTGTGATCGGGCCGGCAAGCCGTTGATCTTCGTGGTCAATGGGGCAACACCAAAAGCAAAGATTACCTATGAAGCCGCTGTTGCGCTGTCGCAGCATGGCACCGTGGCCCCGGTCACAATCCATCACCGCACGGAATTCGCAGCGTCGATGATCGATGGCCGCACCGTGATGGAGGTCGATCCCAAGGGTCGCTCTGCAGAAGAAGTCACCGAATTGTGGCGTTATATATCGGATCGGCTTGAAAAGAACTTCCGCCGCACCGTCTTTAGCGCGCCAGCGATGAGTGCAGCTGCAGGCAATCCGCGTCCGGCTTATGCGCCGCAAACCGGCGGCTTCGGTCGTCGCGGCGTTGGTCAGTGAGGGAAGGGATGATGGACATGAAACCTCTTGCTTCCTTAAGCTCTGGCCTGCTGGCTCGTAAGGGGCATGCCAAACCCGCGATGCGCCCTCAGGCGATTTCGCTTGATCAATCCAATTTTGATGCGCTCGAAGACTTGGGCTGGAACGATATGGGACATGAAGATGCCCCTGTTTCGGCGCCTATCGCGTTGACGCCTTATGCTCAAAAAACCGCAAAACCAGCGGAAGTGGTTGTTCCGGTTGAAGTGAAGGCACCTGTGGAAGCCGTCAATCCAGTTGCAGAACAGCAAGATCGGATCGTTCGCGAATTGGTGCCGGAAGCAGCACTTGCGGAAATCAAAGTGAAAAAGCCTGCGCCAGCAAAGCGCAGTGCATTGGCGACCAAGGGGCGGGCTGCTTTCACACTTCGCTTGGACGAAGAGCGGCATTTGAAGTTGCGCCTTCTCTGCGCGGTTGAGCATCGCTCTGCCCAGCAAGTCGTCACCCAAGCATTAGACGAGTTTTTGGCGAGCAAGCCGGAACTGGAAGGTTTGGCCGCACAATCGCGGTCGTAAAGTTGATGTCATCGAAGGACAGGGGATCGAAGATGAAAATGGTAACTGTTGCAAAGCTTGCTGCGTCAAGCCTTGTCTTTGGGGCAGCATTTGCGGTGCTTCCTTCGGTGCAGGAGGTCTCGGCGGCGACTTCTGCAACGGAATCTGAAATCACTCAGATGGCGGCCTATGCCTCCAAAAAGGCCAAAAAGGCATCCGCTAAAGGTCAGCTTGATAAGGCAGTCAGCTTTTCTGAAAAAGCGGTTTCGCTTCGTCCGACCGACGTGAATTACCGTTTGCAGCTGGCAGAGGCCTATCTTGCCGCTGGTCGCTTCCAATCTGCTGAAGCCACATTCAACGATGTGCTTGATTTGAGCCCCGGCAACCCTCGGGTTAGTTTGAAACTGGCACTGACCAAAATTGGTCTTGGCAAGCCAGACACGGCACGCGCCATTGTCGAAGATATTAAATCCGCGCTTAGCCCAGCCGACTATGGCCTTGCGATGACATTGATCGGCGATACTGAAACCGCAATGTCAGTTCTTGAAGCTGAAATTCGCGCCAATGGCGGCGACATGCGTGGTCGCCAGAATCTGGCATTTGCATACGCCATGGCAGGAAAATGGCCGCAAGCACGCGTTTTGGCTGCGCAAGATCTTTCACCTGATTTGGTGGACAGCCGAATGACCGAATGGGCTCTGCTTTCGCGTCCCAAGGCCAGCTATGATCAAGTGGCTTCCATCTTGGGTGTGAAACCTGTTTATGATGCCGGACAACCCGTGGCTTTGGCAATGAACCGCCGTGCGGCTCCTTCACCTGTTCAGGTTGCTGCGGTCGCAGCCGATCCAGTGGAGGTCGAAGTTGCAGTTGCAGAGCCAGTCACCGCAGCAGCACCTGATGTTGCTCCGGTTGTTGAGCAAGTTTCGTCTCGTCAGTTTGTCTACGAAATGGGCCCACGGCGTGAAATCGTGCAACCCATTCCTGCTAGTGCTTCGCCAAAGGCAAAGCCAATTGTCAAAACACAACCAGCCGTCCGTGTCGCGGGTAAGGCTGCAACGCAAGCGCCATTGGTGAAAGCGCAAGCCAATCCAGTTAAGACAGCTTTGGCTCAGCCAAAGGCCACCCCAGCAGCTGCAGGTCCCGCGCCCAAAGCTTCGAAATCTGCGGTTACGGGCAAGTTTGTGATCCAGATGGGTGCTTTTGGCAGCCAATCCTCTGCCAAGGCGAGCTGGGCGAAACTCTCGGGCAAAGCTGATGCGTTGGCTTCGAAAAATGCAGTCACTGCAGCAGTCTCGGTCAAGGGCAAAACGTTGCATCGTTTGGCGGTGTCAGGCTTCAATACTCTTGCCGAAGCTCAAGCCGCTTGCGAGCAAGTCAAAGCTGCTGGTGGCCAGTGCTTCACGCGGACCGGTGGGGCGGACGACAAGATTCGCTGGGCATTTCTCGCAAGCCCCAAACCAGTTCAGCTCGCTTCGCGTTAATCCAGGTTTAGGCGAGGGGTTTGAGGGGCGGTCAGCTTAAGAAGCGGCCGCCCTTCATCGTTTTTAGCACCCGGCCTTGGGTAGGCATACGATTGAAGGGTGTGTTCCCAGCAGATGCCTTGAAGCCGCTGCTATCGATGATCCAAGGAGCCTCTGGGTCGTAGATTATGAGGTCGGCCGGAGCACCGGGCGCAAGAACGCCGCTCTCAACGCCCAATATCTTAGAAGGATTGGCGGACAGCATTTCAAACAAGCGGCTGGCGCGAATCAATCCGTCACGAACCAAACCAAGCCCCAACGCCAGAAGCGTTTCTGCGCCCAA